>NZ_JAXION010000022.1:0-45751 GCF_049311045.1 Rhodococcus sp. 7Tela_A2
GACCACATCTGCTGTGGTCGCCCGCTTCGGGTCGGATGTCGGAGCCGTGTGGCTCTCGACGGCGGATCAGACGGTCGCGTCGGATTCCTCTTCGGTGGCAATCGTCGCTCCGAGTTCACGGAGACGATCGGTGTGCTCGCTGGCGTGGTGGCCACAGAACAGCAATTCACCACCGGTCGGAAGGACGGCGCGCACGCGAGCGGCAGCATTACACCGATCGCAGCGATCTGCAGCGGTCAACTTCGGGCTGGTCAACGTACCGGGCATGACTCCTCCAAACTGGCTACCGCTGAAATCGGGTGCCTGGGGTCTGGTCCGCCGCGCCGGGGGTAGCGCGGTGGATCTACTCTGACAGACGTTTCGGTTCGATGCGTTGTTCCCCGGGGTGCCCAATGGTGGCGCGGTTCACGCATGGACCAGCGAAAAGGCCCCGACGTGGAGCTTTGTCCCAGGGTGTGTTCGCTGACAGCGCAGCGTCGAACCAGCGAGTCCCGGCAGCGCTGGGCTGCGGCGAGAGATTCGACACCGCTACGAGGACAATGAGCCGATGACCGACACTCTCCTCCACCTCTGCCCACGCGACGAGTGGGACCGGGCTCGGGACGCAGGCGCCCTGACGCCGCTGTCACTGAGCGAGACCGGATTCGTGCACCTGTCGACGCCCGCGCAGGTGCATCTGCCCGCCAACCGGTTGTTCGCCGGCCGGACCGACCTGCTGCTGTTGCACGTGGACCCCTCGGCGCTCACCGACCCGGTGCGCTACGAGCCGGGTGTGCCCGAAGACCCCGAGTCGATGCGGTTCCCGCACCTGTACGGCCCGCTGCCGGTCGGTGCGGTCGTCGCCGTCACCGAATACCTGCCCGGTGCCGACGGCCGGTTCGCGCGACTGTGAGCGTCCGGCGTCGTCATCGGACTGCAGCGAGGGGCGTGCCGGAGTGAACAACGAGAACGAGGGCCACCCCGCGGGGTGGCCCTCGTTCTCGTTGTTCTGTCAGTCGAGGTAGTCGCGCAGTACCTGCGACCGGGACGGATGCCGCAGCTTCGACATCGTCTTCGACTCGATCTGGCGGATACGCTCGCGGGTCACGCCGTACACCTGCCCGATCTCGTCGAGCGTGCGCGGCTGCCCGTCCGTGAGGCCGAAGCGCAGCCGGACGACGCCGGCCTCGCGCTCGGAGAGGGTCTCGAGGACAGACTGCAGCTGGTCCTGAAGCAGCGTGAACGACACCGCGTCGACGGCGACGACCGCTTCGGAGTCCTCGATGAAGTCGCCGAGCTGGCTGTCGCCCTCGTCGCCGATCGTCTGGTCGAGCGAAATGGGCTCACGCGCGTACTGCTGGATCTCCAGCACCTTCTCGGGCGTGATGTCCATTTCCTTCGCCAGCTCTTCCGGCGTGGGTTCGCGTCCCAGATCCTGGAGGAGTTCGCGCTGGATGCGGCCGAGCTTGTTGATGACCTCGACCATGTGCACCGGGATACGGATGGTGCGGGCCTGGTCGGCCATCGCACGCGTGATCGCCTGCCGGATCCACCACGTGGCGTACGTGGAGAACTTGTAACCCTTGGTGTAGTCGAACTTCTCGACCGCGCGGATGAGACCGAGGTTGCCTTCCTGGATCAGGTCCAGGAACGCCATTCCGCGGCCGGTGTAGCGCTTGGCGAGCGAGACCACGAGTCGCAGGTTCGCCTCGAGGAGGTGGTTCTTCGCGCGGTTGCCGTCGCGGCAGATCCAGTTCATGTCGCGCCGCTGCGCGACAGGCAGCTTCTCGCCCTTCTCGGCGAGCTGTTGCAGACGGTAGACGGCGTAGAGGCCTGCCTCGATCCGCTTGGCGAGCTCGACTTCTTCCTCGGCGTTGAGCAGGGCGACCTTGCCGATCTGCTTCAGGTACGCGCGCACCGAGTCGGCAGAAGCGGTGAGTTCGGCATCCTTACGGGCCTGACGAAGCGCCTCGGACTCCTCCTCGTCCCAGACGAAGTCACCGGACGCCTTGTCCTTCTCGGTGGGCTCTTCCTCTTCCACCACGACATCCTCGGTGGTGGCGAGTTCTCCCTCGGAGATCTCGAGGTCGGCGAGATCGGCGACGCTGGTCGCGTCGAACTCTTCCTCGCCGGCTGCTCCGGCGGCCTTCTTCGCTGCGGCCTTCTTGGCGGGAGCCTTTTTGGCTGCGGCCTTCTTGGCAGGAGCTTTCTTCGCTGCGGCCTTCTTGGCGGGAGCCTTCTTTGCTGCGGCCTTCTTCGCTGGCGACTTGGCGCTCGGCGCGGTATCCGCGGCGGTGCCGTCAGCGTCGGCGGCGGCGCCCGAGGCGCCTGCAACGGGTGCGGATTCGTTCTCTGAATCAGCGGTGTGGATGTCGGTGGCTGCCACGTACGCCCTTTCGTGACGAGGTAGTGCGGCGTCGCGCCAGAGGTGTTCCGGCGGAGAGGTCTGTCGGGATCAGGCCGGTTCCGGCCGGCTGAGGACCATTGTAACGATTCCGTCCGGGGAGGATGAGCGCGACTCAGGGTGTTACGCCGGTTTTCGCTGCGTATGCGGCTCCGACGATCCCCGCCGCGTTGCGCAGTTCGGCGGGAACGACCGGAGTTCGGTTGGTCAGGAGCGGGATCCACTTGTGATGCTTACGGCTGATCCCGCCTCCCGCGATGAACAGGTCCGGCCACAGCAGCGCTTCGTAGTGCTCGAGAACGCGGGAGACTTCCTTGGCCCACTGCTTGTACGACAGACCGAGCTTGTCCTTGACCGAGGACGCCGCGATGTGTTCGGCCTCGCGCCCGCCGATCTCCATGTGGCCGAATTCGGTGTTGGGGAGAAGGACGCCGTTGTGCAGCACGGCCGAGCCGATGCCCGTACCGAAGGTGAGCAGGATGACCACTCCGTCGGTGTCCTTCGCCGCGCCGAAGCGATCTTCGGCGATCCCGGCAGCATCGGCGTCGTTGAGGATGGACACGTCCTGCCGTCCGAGTGCGCCCGTGAACAGTTCGTGCGCATCGGTGCCGATCCAGGACGAGTCGATGTTGGCGGCGGTGCGCACGACTCCCCCCATCAGGACCGACGGCAGGGTGACACCCACCGGACCGGACCATCCGGCCTGGTCCGCGATTTCGGCAACCGTCGCGGCGACCGAATCCGGTGTCGACGGCTGCGGAGTGAGGATCTTGATGCGTTCACCGACGAGTTCCCCGGTGTCGAGGTCCACCACCGCACCCTTGATGCCACTGCCTCCGACGTCGACCCCGAACCCCAGATTCGACGACTGCACCGATTTCGACGAAATCGTCGGGGTGTCCTGGGTCATTACGTGTTCCTCTCGCTCGGATCGGCCCGGGGGAATCCGGACTGCGCCTGTGTCGCAACGATAGTGTGGTCCGTCGCGGCGCGGGGTCGCGAACCGGTGCATCTCCGTTTCTGCGGGGCCGCGAGTGGTGCGCTGGTGTCCTGCGTGCGGGTGTGTTCGGATGAGGAGATGCCTGCCGAGCGAAATGCCAGCCCATCGGAATTGTCCGCCCTGCGCGAGGTGGCCGTCACAGTTGCCCGAGAGGCCGCCGACCATGTCCGCGCCCGTCGTGGTGAACTCTTCGGCCCGCCCGGATCCGACGGCACCGATTCGGTCCGCACGAAATCCACGCATACCGATCCCGTCACCGTGGCGGACACCGAGAGCGAGGACCTGATCCGTGCCCGCTTGCGCGAGCTGCGACCCGGGGACGCGTTTCTCGGCGAGGAGAGCGGGAGCAGCGAGGCGACCGGCACGGGGGAGACCGGAGTGTGCTGGGTGGTCGATCCGATCGACGGCACCGTCAACTTCGTCTACGGCATCCCGGCGTCCGCCGTCTCGGTCGCCGCGCAGGTGGACGGCCGATCGATCGCGGGGGCGGTCGTCGACATCACGTCCGGCGACACGTACTCGGCTGCCCTGGGCGCGGGCGCGACCCTCACGGACGCGCGCGGCACGGAGACGCCGCTGCGATGCAACCCGGTGACCGACCTGGGGATGTCGCTCGTGGCGACGGGCTTCTCCTACACTCCGGGCCGGCGCGCCCATCAGGGCGCGATAGTCGCAGCGCTCCTGCCGCGGGTACGCGACATCCGGCGGATCGGCGCCGCAGCGCTCGACCTGTGCATGGTGGCCGCGGGTCGCGTGGACGCGCACTACGAGCACGGCCTCAATCCGTGGGACTGGGCGGCGGGTGCGCTCGTCGCGGCCGAGGCGGGCGCGACGGTACGGGTGCCCGAGGGTTTCGGCGACGCCGGAGAGATCACCGTCGCGGCGGCGCCGGGTATTGCGGTCGCTTTCAACGAGTTACTCGCCGAATTAGGCGCAAATGACGCCGCGCCGAATTGAGTATTCCGCCCGGTTCACCCGAATATGCTTTGTGTCGCGTCACGTCGAAATAGTGAGCGGCGTCCCCTTTTGCACTCGAAGTGAAAAAGTAATCAGCAACGGGCGTCGCGCGCGGCGGTGAGAAGGTCGATGTCGAGGGGCGCCGAACCCTCTCCGGCCGGGACCTCGCGGAGGGTCCGCAGGACCTCTTCCGCGTCCGCCGAGGGGGAGAGGTCCTTGAAGTACGTCCCGAGGGCGAAGTCGACGGTGTCGTCCCCGCGCTCGTCCAGGACCAGCTCGGCGCACGGTGCGAGCAGCCAGACCGCGCTCGCGGCGGCCTTACCGGACTCGCCGAACCGGATCTGTCCCTGGCACTGCATGTTCTGATCCAGGTACACGGGGTCGTTGCCGGCCTGAACATCAGGCGCGCTGGCGAAGCCGTAGTCGCTCAGCTGCGCAGCGACGTGTGTCGCCTGGCCACGCTCGCCGTTGGCGTTGAACACGCGAACACGGGTGGCAGCGAGGGGCGCGGGCTCGACGTCGAGCAGAGTGGACCGATCGACGACGTCTCCGAGCGGGGCGGGCTCGGCGCCGTCCGGACCTGATGCGCCGAGGGCCGGAGCGTTGCATGCGACGGTGGTGGTCACCGGTTCGACCGAACTGAACACCGAGGTCCAGACGACGATGGTCGCGACCGCAAGGACCGCCGCGGCGATCGCTGCCGGGAGTGTCCGGCGGTGACGGAACGGCCGGCCGCGCTTGTCGGTAGCGGTGCCTTGGGTGATCAGGGAAACCACGCCGCCCTGCCTCTCGTGTTCGTGCCGGTGATGGTGCGCACTCACTCTAGAGGGCGGCGCCTTCGGAAGGTGGAGGCCTCCGGAGGTGTCTGCCTTCGCGGGGAGGGAATGCCACGGGTTTCTGTGGTGTTGGTGACAATTGCTCGACAATTCCGGGCGGGGGGCGAAATTGATTGCATATTTCGGGTCCGCGTCGGCTATTGTTCGGCGGCCCGAGTCGTAGGAGTTGCACGACGCGGGTTCGAATGCACGTATTCGGGTATGTCCGGGGTTCCGGACTTATCCCAGGGAACTTCATGACACCGTCGAGCGTTGCCTTGGCCGGGAGCACCTTCGGTGCTTCTGCTGAGCGCCCGCACGAAGATTAGAAGGTAAGAGGACATGGCGACTGACTACGACGCACCGCGGCGGACCGAAAGTGACGAGGTGTCGGAGGATTCACTGGAGGAACTGAAGGCGCGGCGCAACGAAGCGCAGTCCGCTGTGGTGGACGTCGACGAATCGGATACCGCCGAGTCTTTCGAGTTGCCCGGTGCCGATCTGTCCGGCGAAGAGCTGTCGGTGCGCGTCGTGCCCAAGCAGGCCGACGAGTTCACGTGCTCGAGCTGCTTCCTGGTGCACCACCGCAGCCGACTGGCAACCGAGGAGAACGGCGTCCTGATCTGCCGCGACTGCGCAGCATGAGATCGCCCCGCGACTGCGCAGCCTGAGGTCGCCCCGCGGCGGCGCGGCTTCCCCTGCCGGGGCGGCCGCTCCGTGTGACGACCTCAGGGCGCTGCGGCGACCGGGTGGTTGCGACCTGATGGTTGCTTCCCGCGGGTGCTCCCTGTGGCTACTTTCCTGTGGAAACGTCGCAGCCCAACGCTTCGAGCAACTCGGCGGGACGCCGGGTACTGATCAGCCAGTAGGGCGTCGGGTCGTCGGGATCGTCGAGTACAACCATCGCCATCGTCCCGACCCACGGCCGGTGCTGGACGAATGCGGCCGGATCGAGCTGGCGGCCGAGCGCAGCGCTCTTCGCCGACGCCGGAACCACCACACCGCGTGAGATGACCTCCACCGGTAGATGTGCGCGTCCCACGACCAGCTCCCCGTCGACCACTTCGACCTTGCTGCGAGAGAGCCAGATCAGAGCCCAGATCGGGAAGGGCAGCAGCAGCACGTACGGCAGCCACGCGTAGAGGCCCGGCGCTCCCATATGGAGTTCCGCCGCGAGCAACGCAGCGATGCCGAGCCCGATGGGCCACCACCACCACGGCACCCACATCTGTTCGGAGAAGGTCGGGGTGCCGGTGGTCCGGCCGGGGGTCGCTCCGGAGCGAGAGGATCGAGACACAGGCCCAGGATAGTCGCCCGTATCGGACGGCCTCGCGCCCGCAGCGGGGGACAGGCATCCGCAGAGTAACCTCGGTCCACGTGACCGACCTTCCGCGCATCCCGCTGCGTCGCCTCGACCCCGGGATCCCTGTGCCCACCCGTGCTCACCCCGGTGACGCAGGTGTCGACCTGTGCACGACCGCCGACCTGACTCTCCAACCGGGCCAGCGAGCTCTCGTGGGGACCGGCATCTCTGTTGCCCTGCCGATCGGTACCGTCGGGCTCATCCATCCGCGGTCCGGACTCGCAGCGAAGTTCGGTCTGTCGGTGGTGAACACCCCCGGGACGGTCGACGCCGGATACCGTGGAGAGATCAAGGTGTGCCTGATCAACCACGACACCGAAAACGCCGTCGAGCTGCGCCGCGGTGACCGGATCGCCCAGTTGCTGGTCCAACGCGTCGAACTCGCCGAGTTCGTGGAGGTCGACGAACTCGACGACACCGCACGCGGAAGCGGCGGATACGGATCGAGCGGCGGACACGCCGGTCTCGTGAAGGAAGGTTCCTGACATGTTCGGACGTCGCAAGAATCGTGGACCGGATACCGGTGCCGATCGCGCTGAGCAGTCCTACGCGGACGACGGCAGCTTCGATGATGCCGGGTACGACGAGGCCGGTTACCACGAGGCCGGTTACGACGAGGGCGGTTACGGCACTGGCGCGTACGACGAGGCGGGATACGACCACGCGACCGGTGCCGCCGGCGACGAAGGGCCCTTCGACATCACCGAGATCGACGAAGAGGACCTCACCGGTTCCCGTCTCGATCTCGGCTCCGTGCTGGTGCCCCTCCCGCAGGGAAGCCAGATCCAGGTCGAGATGGCGCAGAACGGTGCGCCGCAGAATGTTCACCTCGTCACCCGGTACGGGCGGATCACCGTCTCGGCGTACGCGGCGCCGAAGTCGCCGGGTCAGTGGCGCGAGGTCGCTGCTGAACTGTCCGAGACCCTGCGCAACGACAACGCGTCCGTGAGTATGGAATCCGGTCCGTGGGGCAGGGAACTGCACGGTGTGACGCCGAACGCGGACCTCCGGTTCATCGGTGTGGACGGCCCTCGCTGGATGATTCGGTGTGTTGTCGCCGGTCCGGCCGGAAACGCCGGAGGGGATTCGGAACTGGTAGCGCTCGCGCGATCCGTCGTCGCGGGGACTGTGGTGCGACGAGGAGCAGAGCCGTATCCGGTGCGCACGCCGTTGCCCGTCGTCCTTCCCGAAGCACTCGCGCAGCAGCTCGCTGCGGCAGCGCAGCAACAAGCCGCGGCACGACAGCAACCCGCTCAGCAGCAACCCGCTCAGCAGGGAGCCGCCCCACAGCAGCAACGCGGTCCGCAAGGCGCCCCGGCTGCGCCTCCGGCGCCGCGTCAGGGTGGACCCGCACCGCAGGCGCGCGCGGGAACGAACCCGCCGCCGCCGAGCACGCGGCAGCCGCAGCCGCCTCGCCGCGGCGAGTCCGGCTCCGCTATGCAGCAGCTGGGCTTCTAGCCCGTACCGCCGGTCCGGTCCTCACGCGGGGCCGGGCCGGCGCACGCCTGGTCGAGCGCCGTCAGGCACATCGTGCCGAGCCGGCCCGGATCCGCGCCGATGTCTGCCAGTCGGAGGCTCCCCAGCGCGGCACGCGGAATCTCCCGCGCCCATTGCTCCGCCGTCTCGACCGGATGCACCGCATCGTCGACGGCCGCAGCGATCCCGACCGGCACCTCGAGAGCGCGCAGCCTGTCCACGTCGAGGGCGTGCACACCGGCGGCTTCCTCGAGCGCCGACGGCAGGTCGGGCCACTGAGCCTTCCAGGATCGGGTCAGCTCTATGGCAAGCCAGGAAGGACTCGACGCCGCCATCGCGGCCGTCACCGCGTCCAAACCGTGAGCACGGAGTTCCGACGCAGTCCATCGCGCGCTCGCCGCGGCAGGCGCCGCGGCGGGATCGCCGGTCCACGCAGGCAGGGCCGCGAGCACTCCCGCAGCGAGATCCGGATGCTCCGCCGCCCACTGCAGTGCGACCGCGGCCCCGATCGACACTCCACCGACCAGGATCGGGCCGCTGCGCGCGGCAGCATCCATGGCGCGGACGTAGCTGCGCACGACTCCCCGAGGGTCGGGATCGACCGCCACGACGTCGATTCCCCGGGAACGCAGCGCGCCCCGGAAGACGCGGTCGACGAAGTTCGCATCCGAGCCGGTGCCGGGCAGAACGACGGCGACGGTGACAGTGCTGAGATCGAGGGTGGAGGGCACAGTGCGGGGCATGTCACAATCCTGCCGAATGCTCGAAACCGGACCACAACTCGGTGTGCTTGTGCTTGCCCGGAATCGGTCTACAGTGGCGGTCGAACGACAACTTCGGGCACGCACATGTGCCCACCGTGTACAGGAGCGCGCCATGCCACCCGCCGCGGCCGGTTACCTACGCCGGCTCACTCGTCGGTTGACCGAGGATCTCGAGGAACTCGACGCAGAAGAGATGGCCGAGTCGTCTCATTCGACCGGCGCGCTTCCTGTCGTCAAGTGCACCCGCGGCCAGGAAGTGACCATGTTCGGCCGGCTCCGCAGCGTGGAGTCGTGCTCGAAAGCAGCCGCCCCGACAGTGCAGGCGGAGTTGTTCGACGGCACCGACTCCATCCTTCTGGTCTGGATCGGACGCCGCCGTATCCCGGGTATAGAAACCGGCAAGACCCTGCTCGTACGGGGACGAGTCGGTGAACGCGACGGGCGACGGGTGATCTACAACCCCTACTACGAATTGCGCGGCCCGGCCTGACCGGGCGCGGACCGTGAGGCGCGAAGGGACTCCGCACGTCCGCGACCGGGGTAGCCCCGGGAATATGGCACTCTCGTAGGAGTGAGCGACATCAGGCAGCAGACGATGCTGGAACAACTCGGTGGCATCAGCGGGTTGGTGTATTCGACGCTGCCCGTCCTGGTGTTCGTGCCGGTGAACAGTTGGTGGGGCCTGACGGCCGCGATCTGGGCGGCCGTGGCTGTCGCCTGCGGTGTCCTGGCGTGGCGGCTGATTCGAGGCACCCCTATTCAGCCCGCGATCTCGGGTTTCATCGGCGTCGCGGTGTGCGCGTTCATCGCGTATCGCACCGGTGATGCCAAGGGGTACTTCCTCTTCGGGATCTACGCCAGCCTGATCTACGGCGGAGCATTCGTCGTATCGGTGCTGGTCCGCAGGCCGCTCGTGGGCGTGGTCTGGGGGATGCTGAACGGGCAGGGCTCACGGTGGCGGTCGCACAAGGACGCCGTCCGTGCGTACGACATCGCGACCGTCGCATGGGCACTGGTGTTCCTCGCGCGCTATCTGGTCCAGAACCACCTCTACGACGCCGACGAAACCGGCTGGCTGGCCGTGGCCCGCATCGGAATGGGCTGGCCGCTCACCGGCCTGGTGTTGCTGGTGACCTTGTGGGCGGTACGCAAAGCCGACCGTCTCGTCGAGCCGGCTCCCGAAGCCGAGGAACCGGGGGAGACCCCGATTCCTCCCTCGGGCCGCCACCGCGAGGTGTGACGTCGCCCGGACGAGACAGCGCTACAACGCGCGGTGTTCTCCGTCGGGCAACGCCGGACCGCGGGAACCGTCCTTGAGCATGACGCCCGAGGCGCCGAGCCGCCGCGCACCGTCCACGAGTGCAGCAATCACCCGCGCGGCCCCCTCACATGTCATCCCGCCGGGCGGATGGATGTTCGACACACAGTTCCGCTCGGAGTCGCGGCGCCCCGGCTCGGGGTGATGCGTGAGGTAGACGCCGATACTGTCGGCGCTCGACAGTCCGGGGCGCTCACCGATGAGCACCAGCATGGTCGTGACGCCGAGCTGTGCGCCGATGTGGTCGCCAAGTGCGACCCGCGCCTGCGTGGCGATGACCGGCGGCGCGAAAGTCGACCCGGGAAGCGCACGCACGATCGCTGCGACGAGCGCGGGGCCGTGGGCCAGGAGCGCGGTCGACGACAGGCCGTCGCACAGAGCGATCCCCACGTCGGCACCGCTGTGGGGAAGTGCGGTCCCGTCCTCTGGCCGGCGTCCCAGGTCGGGGCGGCGGAGATAGACGTCCCGGGTGGCGGCCGCGCTGCGCACCGTCAGAGGCGCACCGAGACGCGGGCGTCCGGGCAGATCATCGAATTCGAGCGCCTCCAGCTGCTGTGCGAGGGACTCCACGTCGAGAGGTGCATGAACGGCATCGCGGGCCGCCGCATGCGCCGCGACGAACTCGAGGTGCCGCCGCGTGGGCAAGCCGTTGCCGGCCCGTCCCAGTCCGATGCGGGCCTGCGTGTGGCGCCGGAGTGCCTCCCACGCGTCCGTCACAGCGCCCCTCCGAGTGCTCGCAGCGGCGAGGCCGCCATATCGACGGGCAGGATGCGCCCGGAATCGTCGGCCAAGCCCTGTGCCCGCAGCCATTCCTCGAATTCGGGGCTGGGCCGCAGACCCATGACCTCCCGCGCATACAGCGCGTCGTGGAACGAGAGCGACTGGTAACCGAGCATGACGTCATCCGCTCCCGGCACCGTGATGACGAACGCGGTGCCCGCGACGCCCAGCAACGTGAGCAGGGTGTCCATGTCGTCCTGGTCGGCCTCGGCGTGATTGGTGTAGCAGACGTCGACTCCCATGGGCAGGCCGAGGAGCTTGCCGCAGAACTGGTCCTCGAGCCCTGCCCTGATGATCTGTTTGCCGTCGTAGAGGTACTCGGGTCCGATGAAACCGACGACGGTGTTGACCAGGAGAGGATCGAGCTCACGCGCCACCGCGTACGCGCGGGCCTCCAAGGTCTGCTGATCCACTGGGCGTCCACCGGCGCCCAGGTGTGTGCCCGACGAGAGCGCCGAGCCCTGACCGGTCTCCAGATACATCACGTTCTCGCCGACCGTTCCGCGGCGCAGCGCCCGCGCCGCCTCGTTGCCTTCACGCAGGAGGGCGAGATCGACTCCGAATCCGCGGTTGGCGCCTTCGGTGCCCGCGACCGACTGGAAGACCAGATCGACCGGCGCGCCCTGCGCCACCAGGTCGATGGTCGTCGTGATGTGGGTGAGTACACACGACTGGACCGGGATGGAGAACCGCTGCCGGATGTCGTCGAGCAACCGCAGGAGGTCGGCCACCGCGTGCGGGGAGTCGCTCGCGGGGTTGATGCCGACCACCGCGTCGCCGCATCCCATCAGGAGGCCGTCGAGCACCGCCGCCGCGACACCGTGCGGGTCGTCGAGCGGATGGTTCGGTTGCAACCGGGTCGACAATCGGCCCGGGAGGCCGATGGTGGTGCGGAAGGCACTTGTGACGGTCGCTGCCCGCGAGACCGCGATCAGATCCTGGTTGCGCATGATCTTGCTGACCGCCGCGACCATCTCCGGGGTCAGCCCCGGCGCGAGTGCCCGCAGCGCGGGGGCAGGGTCCGGCTGCGCCGCGACGGTGAGCAGGTGGTCGCGGAAGCCGCCGACCGTCAGATGCGCGACGGGCGCACACGCGTCGGCGTCGTGGGAGTCGATGATCAGACGGGTTACCTCGTCGGTGTCGTACGGAACGATCGCCTCGGTGAGAAATGCCGACAGCGGCACGTCCGCGAGCGCCCACTGAGCCGCCGCACGCTCGGCGTCGGAATGCGCGGCGCACCCGGCGAGTTCGTCTCCCGACCGCCGCGGCGACGCTTTCGCCAGGAGATCCACGAGACCCTGGAATTCGTATGTGACACCGGCGATCTGCTGCCGATACACGGTCATGGTTCGGTCACCTCCGAAGTCCCTCGGTCACGCCTCGGCGGCATGGTCGGCACAGCGTACCGAGGTGCGCCGTGCAGCGCCGGTCGGGTGAGGGCCGGAACCGGGACTCTTCCCCAGGTCCCGGCGGAGTGGGAGGCTAGACGCCGACGGCCGCGCGCAACTCGTCTTCGACATCCTGCGCAGCGACGAACAGCAGTTCGTCTCCCCCCTCGAGGGGGTCGTCGGGTTGCGGCACGATGACTCGTTCACCGCGAAGAATCGTCACCAGCGCGACGTCCCGCGGCAACTGCAGCTTGCGCACCGGCTTGCCCGCGAGCGCGGTGGTGTCGGGCAAGGTGATTTCGACGAGGTTCGCACCCCTTCGCAATTTCATCAATCGCACCAGATCGCCCACGGTGACGGCCTCCTCGACCAGCGCCGCGAGCATGCGAGGGGTCGACACCGCCACGTCGACCCCCCACGACTCGTCGAACAGCCATTCGTTGCGGGGGTCGTTGACGCGGGCCACGACGCGCGGCACCCCGAACTCGGTGGTGGCGAGAAGGCTCAGCACGAGGTTGACCTTGTCGTCGCCGGTCGCTGCGATCACCACATCGTAGTTTTCGAGACCGGCAGCCTCGAGCAGACTGAGCTCGCACGCGTCGGCGTGCACCCACTCGGCCTCCGGCACGGCAGCGGGTTCGACGTGGTCGAGTTTGCGCTCGAGCAGCATGACCTCGTGGTTGTTGCGCACGAGTTCGCGGGCGATCGACCGTCCCACGGCTCCCGCGCCTGCGATGGCGACCTTCATCGACGGATCCTCTCGGTTGACGGGGTCATCGTGCTCAGTTGTCCTCCGCCGGAGGGTTCTCGGCCAGTGTGATCGCCTCGGCCGCGGAACCGGAAACGGCAGCGATGTAGACCAGATCGTCTGCCTGGATCACGGTCCTGCGATCCGGCAGCAGGCCGGTGCCGAACCTGATGAGGAACGCGACGCGGGAACCGGTTGCTTCCTCGAGTTCGGTCACGCGCCGTCCTACCCAGCCTTCGTGGACGTCGACGCCGGCCACTGCGACCGAGCCGGTCGGATCCCGCCACCGCGTCGCCTCGCTGTCGTGGGTGAGCGCGTGCAGGAACCGGTCCGTGGTCCACGGCACGGTGGCGACGGTGGGGATGCCGAGGCGCTCGTAGGCGGCCGCGCGCTTCGCGTCGTAGATCCGCGCGACCACCCGCTCGACCCCGAAGATCTCGCGGGCCACACGCGCCGAGATGATGTTCGAGTTGTCACCCGACGACACCGCGGCGAACGCGTCGGCCTGCTCGATGCCGGCACGGATCAGCACGTCCCGATCGAATCCCATCCCCACGACCGTGTGGCCGGGAAAATCCGGTCCCAGCCGCAGGAATGCGCTCGGGTCCCGGTCGACGACCGCCACCTCGTTGCCGAGTCGCGCGAGCGCGGTGGCCACGGACGAACCCACCCGGCCACACCCCATCACCACCACGTACACCGTGGACACTCCGTTTCGTCGATCGTCGAGGAGGCGACCACGGTCGGTGGTCGCCGAACGGAACCGTACCGCCCGGCGGTCGGGCGCGCGGTCGGACTCGGCGAAGCGTCGGTGGCGTGCGGAAACGGACACCGGCATCCGATGCAGTGTTCCACCAGGCGGACGGCTTAGGCTTTGCAGGTGTCCAAGCTTTCCACCGCCACGAAACGGCTCCTGCTGGGTCGCCCGTTCCGCAGCGATACTCTCGGGCACGATCTGCTGCCCAAGCGGATAGCCCTGCCCGTATTCGCCTCCGACGCATTGTCCTCGGTGGCATACGCGCCGGAGGAGATCTTCCTCGTCCTGTCCATCGCCGGCTTGTCCGCATACGCGTTCTCGCCGTGGATCGGCCTCGCAGTCGCCGCCGTCCTCGTGATCGTCGTGGCGAGTTACCGGCAGAATGTGCGCGCCTACCCGTCGGGCGGCGGCGATTACGAGATCGCGACGAAGAATCTCGGGGCCACCGCCGGTCTGACGGTCGGCAGCGCCCTCATGGTCGACTACGTGCTCACCGTCGCGGTCTCGTTGTCGTCGGCAGCGGCGAACATCGGTTCGGCGGTGCCCTTCGTCGCGCAGCACAAGGTGCTCTTCGCCATCGCCGCCATCGCGATACTCGCCGCGGTGAACCTGCGTGGGCTCCGGGAGGCGGGCAAGGCCATTGCCTTCCCGACGTACGCGTTCGTGGCCTGCATGCTCGCGATGCTCGGGTGGGGGCTGTTCCAGATCTTCGTCCTGGGGGAGGACCTGCGAGCGGAATCGGCGGAGTTCGAGCTCGTCGCCGAGCAGACCGACCTCACCGCGATCGCCTTCATCTTCCTTCTCGCACGGGCCTTCTCGTCGGGCTGTGCGGCGCTCACGGGTGTCGAGGCGATCAGCACCGGGGTTCCGGCCTTCCGCAAGCCCAGGGCACGGAACGCGGCGACCACACTGCTCATGCTCGGAGCGATCGCCGTGACGCTCTTCCTCGGGGTGGTGTTCCTCGCCCAGCGTCTGGGCGTGGTGGTGGCGGAGAATCCGGCGACCCAGCTCCGGGGTGCCCCCGAGGGGTACGAGCAGAAAACGCTCGTCGCGCAGCTGGCCCAGACGATCTTCAGCGACGTTCCGGTGGCGTTCTTCCTGATGGCGGTGGTGACGGCGGTGATCCTCGTGCTCGCCGCGAACACCGCCTACAACGGGTTCCCCGTGCTCGCCTCGGTGCTCGCCCAGAACCGGTACCTCCCGCGGCAGCTGCACACCCGCGGCGATCGCCTCGCGTTCAGCAACGGCATTGTGTTCCTGTCGGGTCTGGCCATCGTGTTCGTGTGGGTCTTCGACGCCGAAGTGACCAAGCTCATCCAGCTCTACATCGTCGGCGTGTTCGTCGCCTTCAGTCTCGGACAGGCCGGAATGGTCCGGCACTGGACCCGATTCCTTGCCACCGAGACGGACCCGGCGAGCCGTGGCCGGATGCAGCGTTCACGGTCGGTCAACGTGATCGGGTTCGTGGCGACCACGGCCGTGCTGCTGATCGTGCTCGTCACGAAGTTCACCGCGGGTGCGTGGATCGCGGTCGCGACGATGGTGGCGATCTTCGGTGTGATGAAGGCGATACGTCGTCATTACGACACCATCTCGGCCGAACTCGAAGGTGCGGAGTGGGACGGGGTTCTGCCCAGTCGCACCCACTCGATCGTGCTTGTGTCGACGCTCCACCTGCCGACATTGCGCGCCCTGGCGTACGCGCGGGCGACCCGGCCCGACACTCTCGAAGCGATTACCGTGAACGTCGACGAGGAGGACACCCGCAAGCTGGTCCGGGAATGGGAGCGCAGCGACCTCACCATTCCGCTGAAGGTCGTCGAGTCGCCGTATCGTGAGATCACCAGGCCCGTGCTCGACTACGTCCGGCGTGTCCGGCGTGACTCGCCGCGTGACGTCGTGACGGTGTTCATCCCGGAGTACGTGGTGGGTCACTGGTGGGAGCAGATCCTGCACAACCAGAGTGCGCTACGTCTCAAGAGCCGTCTCCTCTTCCAACCCGGGGTGATGGTCACGAGCGTGCCCTGGCAGCTGCGCTCGTCGGCAGCGGTGGGACGAGAACGGATCGATTCGGCGCCCGGAGCGGTGCGCCGGGGTCTCGACAAGGAGGAACAGCAGTGAGTCGGCAGGAACGACAGGGCACGCGCACGGATTGGTCCGGACGCCGGGTAGAGGTGATCTTGGGCAACCCCGCGCACGGCGGTTTCTGCGTCGCCCGGTTCGAAGGCCGGGTGATCTTCGTCCGCCACGGCCTTCCGGGGGAGCGGGTGTTCGCGTCGATCACCGAGGACCGCGGCGGCTCGTTCTGTTTCGCCGACGCGGTGGAGATCCTGAAAGCCTCCGAGGATCGGGTCGATCCGCTGTGCCCGGTGTCCGGGCCGGGCGGTGCGGGCTGCTGCGACATGTCACACGCTTCCGTGCCCGCGCAGCGGCGCTTTGCCGCCGCGGTGGTGAGCGAACAGCTGCGGAGACTCGGCGGTGTCGAGCGCGACATCACCGTCGAAGAAATCCCGGGCGGGTCGCCGAACGGCACCTTGTGGCGGACCCGTGTCAGGCTCGCGGTCGACGCCGCGGGCAGCCCCGGGTACCGGCGGTACCACAGCAACGACGTCGTTCCCGAGCTTGCGTGCCCACAGATAGACGCCGCCGCCTACCGGGGTTTGCCGGACCAGGTGTGGCGTCCCGGCGCCGAACTGCAGGTGGTGCTGGATGCGAACGGCGACCGGCACATCGTCGAGATCGCACCTCCCGTGATTTCGGGTACCGGTCATAAGAGCAGCCCCGGCCGCCGCGGCGCCGCCGCGCGCCGGGCTGCGACGAGTGCGCCTCGCGCGGAGAAGGTCGTCGAGGGGTCGGGACGACCCGTCGAACGGGTCGGCGATCGCGAGTGGACCGTCGCGGCAACCGGTTTCTGGCAGGCCCATCGAGGGGCGCCGACCACGTACTCGGGGGTCGTCGCGGAGTGGGCGCAGGCATCGGAGGGAAGCACCGTCTGGGACCTGTACGGCGGAGTCGGTGTCTTCGCCGCCTCGCTCGCCGGACAGGTGGGAAGCCGGGGGAGTGTGATCTCCGTGGAGTCGTCGCGGACCGCTGTGGAGGACGGTACGGCTGCGCTGGCGGACCTGGACCAGATCTCGTTCCGGCACGGACGCGTGGAGCGCCTCGTCGGCGAGCTTCCGGCTCCGGAGGTCGTCGTGCTCGACCCGCCGCGCGCCGGTGCGGGCAAGGAGGTCGTGAGTGCCATCGCGGAGGCGGGGCCCCGCCGGGTCATCCACCTCGGATGCGACCCCGCGGCATTCGGCCGTGACGTGGGCCTGTACCGCGCACAGGGTTTCGAGCTCGCCGAAGTCCGCGCGTTCGCGGCGTTCCCGTCGACTCATCACGTGGAGTGCCTCGCGCTGTTCACCCGGTGAGCGGGGTCTCCTGAGCGGCCGGTGACGCCGCTGGGAGGTTCGTCCGTTTCGTGAAGTATTTGGTTACAGCAAGCAACTATATGTTATAGTTGCATGTCGTAACCAAATACTTGTCTTCGGAGGTTTTCGTGCCGGTTCGGACCGAGACGGCGCACGAACTCGTGGACGCCATCTTTCTGCTGGGTAGAACGATGCGCTCGGCGCTCGCGCACAACGAGACCGCAGTGCTTCCCAACACGCTCGTCGGGGTGCTGATCCTCCTCGCGAGAACGGGGGAGTGCCGACCCAGCGAACTCGCCGCGGAGATGTGCGTCAGTCAGTCCTCGCTGAGCCGGCAGATCGGTGAACTCGTCGAACGGGGGCTCGTCGAAAGACGCCCGGACCCCGGTGACCGGCGAGCACACACCCTCCGATGTACGCGGAAGGGACTGGACGTTCTCGAGTCGGTTCGCGAACTGCGCACCGAGCGATTGTCCGCCGAACTCGCCGACTGGGATCAGCAGCAGGTCGACGACGCGATCGCAGTTCTCCGCCGGCTCAACGCTTCATTGCTTCCGATAGCTACCGCCACCGCCCAAAGGACTTCTTCATGACCACCACCGACTCCAGGCACGGCGCTTTTCCGCCAGGTCCTGAGGCAGAGGCCGATGCGCCGATGACGCACCGCGAGATCCTCGTCGTTCTTTCCGGTCTGCTCGCCGCGCTCTTCACCGCGCTGCTGAGCAGCACGATCGTGTCGACGGCGCTGCCCACGATCATCGCCGACCTGAACGGGACCCAGACCCAGTACGCCTGGGTGATCACCACTGCCCTGCTCGCGAACGCGGCATCCACCCCGATCTGGGGCAAGTTCGCCGACCTGTTCAACAAGAAGCTCCTGGTACAGCTGTCGATCCTGGTCTTCGTGGTCGGGTCGGTGCTCGCCGGCGTCGCGCACAACGTGCCGATCCTGCTGGCTGCTCGTGTGGTGCAGGGCATCGGCATGGGTGGTCTGACCGCCCTCGTGGTGGCGATCATCGGCAGCATCATCCCGCCCCGCGAGCGCGGTCGCTACTCCGGATACATGGGCGCGGTCATGGCCGTCGCGATGTCGGGCGGTCCCGTCCTCGGCGGCGTCATCGTCGACACCCTCGGCTGGCGCTGGTGCTTCTACGTCTGTGTACCGATCGCCGTCGTGGCCCTCGTCCTGCTCCAGCGCACCCTGCACATCGAGACCGTGCGCAAGCAGAACGTCAACATCGACTGGCTCGGCGCGACCCTCATCACCGCTGCGGTGAGCGTCCTGCTCGTCTGGGTGTCCTTCGCCGGGAAGGCCGGCTACTACGAGTGGATCTCCGCCGAATCGGCGCTCTACGTCGGCGTGGGATTGGCGCTGCTCATCGCGACGATCATCGTCGAGACGAAGGTTGCCGACCCGATCATCCCGCCGAAGATCGTCTCCGAGCGCACCACGGCGCTCGCGATCATCGCGTCCATCGCCGTCGGTGTCGGCCTGTTCGGTGCCACCACGTTCCTCGGCCAGTACTTCCAGACCGCTCGCGGATACAGCCCCACCGAGGCGGGTCTGCTCACCATTCCGATGGTGGCGGGAACCCTGGTCTCCTCGATGCTGTCCGGTCAGCTCATCACGCGTTTCGGTAAGTGGAAGGGCTTCCTCATCGGGGGTGCGGTCCTGCAACTCGTCGGCTTCGCGCTGCTCGGGACCATCGACCACACCACGTCGCTGCTCGCCATCAGCGGATACATTGCGATCGTGGGTCTCGGCACCGGCATGCTGATGCAGAACCTCGTGCTCGCCGTCCAGAACACCGTCAGCGTGCGCAACATCGGGGCGGCCAGTAGCTCCGTCGCGTTCTTCCGCACCTTCGGTGGCGCGATCGGCGTCTCCGTCCTGGGCTCGATCCTGGCGTCGCGAGTCGCCACGATCTCGGCCGAAGGATTCGCGAAGCTCGGCATCGATGCCGGGGCCGGCGGCGGAGGCAGCCTCGACCTGAGTGTGCTGCCCGCGCCCGTCGTCGAGATCGTGCAGCACGCCTACGGTGACGCTACCGGCACGCTCTTCCTCGTGGCCGCAGGCTTCGCAGTGATCACGTTGCTCGCAGTCGCTGTCATCCCCAACCGGGAACTGCGCACCACCATCGACCTCGTCGAGGAGCCGACCGGTGACGAGCGCACCAAGGACACGACCGACGTGTGACGCACGTTGCGGACGGGGCCCGATGTCGTGTGCATCACGACATCGGGCCCCGTCTCTGCGGAGTGCGCTCACCCCCTTGTTGCAATCGCTCCGTAGACTGGTGATCACTTGCTCGCGCGGCCACGCGCGAATCCCGAGCCGGAGGGAGCTTCTCCAGGTGGGTGTCTTGTCCCGCATACAGTCCCCCGACGATCTTCGTCGGTTGACCCCCACCGAGATCACGCAGCTCGCCGGGGAAATCCGCAATTTTCTGGTCGAGAAGGTGGCTGCGACCGGGGGACACCTCGGGCCCAATCTCGGCGTCGTGGAACTGACCATCGCGTTGCATCGGGTCTTCGACTCGCCGCGCGACCCGATCCTCTTCGACACGGGCCACCAGGCCTACGTCCACAAGATCCTCACCGGACGCAGAGATCGGTTCGACACCCTGCGCCAGCGCGGGGGGTTGTCCGGCTACCCGTCCCGGTCCGAGAGCGAGCACGACTGGATCGAGTCGTCGCATGCGTCGGCGGCGCTGTCGTACGCCGACGGCCTCGCCAAAGCTTTCGCGCTGACCGAGGAACCCGACCGCACGGTCGTCGCGGTCGTCGGCGACGGAGCGCTCACCGGCGGAATGTGCTGGGAAGCGCTGAACAACATCGCCGCCGGCGCCGACCGATCACTGGTGATCGTCGTCAACGACAACGGCCGTTCCTACGCACCGACGATCGGCGGACTCGCCGACCATCTCGCGGTGCTGCGCCTCAAGCCCGGATACGAACGTGCCCTCGACAACAGCCGCCGGATCGTCAAGCGGCTTCCGGTGGTCGGTCCCACGGCGTACTCGGTGCTCCACGGCATGAAGGCCGGCGTCAAAGACGCGGTCAGCCCGCAGGTGCTGTTCACCGATCTCGGGATCAAGTACCTCGGACCGGTCGACGGCCACGACGAGCCGGCCATGGAGGCGGCTCTGCGTCGCGCCAAGGCCTACGGCGGCCCCGTGATCGTCCATGCCGTGACCCGTAAGGGCGCCGGGTACGCACCGGCCGAGAATCATCTGGCCGATCTGATGCACGCGACCGGAATCATGGACCCGCGCACCGGTGTGGCCACATCGTCGTCGTCCTCACCCGACTGGACGTCGGTGTTCTCCGAGGAACTGATCGCCCAGGCGGAAGGACGCAACGAGGTCGTCGCCATCACCGCGGCGATGCCCGGCCCGACCGGACTCTCGAAATTCGCCGAGCGGTTCCCCGACCGCACCTTCGACGTCGGTATCGCCGAGCAACACGCCGTGACGTCCGCCGCCGGCCTCGCGCTCGGTGGCCTGCATCCCGTCGTCGCGGTGTATTCGACGTTCCTCAACCGCGCCTTCGACCAGTTGCTGATGGATGTCGCGTTGCTGAAGCAGCCCGTCACGATGGTGCTCGACCGAGCGGGCGTGACCGGATCGGACGGCGCGAGCCACAACGGCATGTGGGACTTCTCCCTCCTGGGCATCGTCCCCGGCATTCGCGTGGCTGCGCCGCGCGACGCGGCGACCTTGAGAGAAGAGCTTGCCGAAGCACTCGACGTCTCCGACGGCCCCACCGTGCTGCGCTTTCCGAAAGGCTCGGTCGGGAAAGACATCCCGGCCGTCGAACGCATCGACGGAATCGTCGACGTGCTGCGGATGCCCGAGGAACGCTCCGGCGACGTGCTCGTCGTCGCGGTGGGTGCATTCGTGCGACTCGCACTCGACGCCGCCGAGGTTCTCGCGGAGCAGGGGATCAGCGTCGCGGTCGTCGATCCGCGGTGGGTGCTCCCCGTCCCCGAATCGATCACCGAACTGGCGCGCGCATTCCGGCTCGTCGTGACGATCGAGGACAGCGGTACACACGGCGGTGTGGGGTCGGCGGTGGCCGCTGCGCTCCGCGACCGCGACATCGACGTACCCCTGCGCGCCCTCGGGGTGCCGCAGCGGTTCCTCGATCACGCGTCGCGCTCCGAGATCCATCAGGAACTCGGGCTCACCGTCGAGGACGTCGTGCGCCGTGTGACGGGATGGGCTGCCACCCCGCACACCGTCGCGTCTCCCAAGGCGGCCGCACACGGCACTGCGTCGGCCGGAAACGGCAACGGTGTTGCCCCGAAGAAGGGCACGGAAGCGGAACTCGAGCGGGAGGTCGGCTGATCCCCCCGGGGATCAGGTCTGCATGTCCTCGAGTTCCATTCCCTTGGTCTCCCGAATCTTCGACTTGACGAAGAAGAACGACAGCAACGCGAAGAACGCGAACAATCCGTAGAGGAACCACAGGCCCACAGCTGATGTCAACGGCGGGAAGGCCAGGGTCACGGTGAAATTCGCGATCCAGTTCGCGGCCGTACTGATACCGAGCGCGACAGCCCGCATTCGGTTCGGGAACATCTCGCCCAGCATGACCCACATGATGGGTCCCCAGGTGGCGGCGAAGAAGATGACGAACGCGTTCGCGCCGACGAGTGCCACGGCACCCCACGGTGCCGGCAGCGACACGTCGTCGCCTCCGCCCTCGGCTTGGGAGAACGCGATCGCGGCCAGCAACAGGCTGACGAACATCCCGAGGGAACCGGTCATCAGCAGCGGTCGCCGGCCGATCTTGTCCACGAACAGGATCGCCACGAAGGTCATCACCACGTTGATCAGGGCGGTGATCACCGAGGTCGTGAACGACTCGTTCTCGGTGAACCCCACCGACTGCCACAGTGTCGTCGAGTAGTAGAAGATCGCGTTGATGCCGACGAACTGCTGGAAGATCGCCATCGTGATGCCGACCCAGACGATCGATTGCAACCCGAAGACCGGGCCCCGGATATCTCCGAACGACGCCTTCGTATCGCGCCGCAGTGTCAGCCGGATCTCGCGTACCCGTTCTTCCGGTTCCAGTTCACCGGTCACGTTGGCGAGGACCTCGGCGGCTTCCTCGTCGAGATCCTGCCCCACCAGGTATCGCGGCGACTCGGGGATCAGCACCGCGAGTATGCCGTAGACCGCAGCGGGGACGACTCCGACGAGGAACATCCACCGCCAGGCCTCGAGTCCCCACCACAGGTCGTTCGACGCACCGCCTGCGGCGTTCTGCAACACCGCGTCGGACAGCAGGGCCGCGAAGATGCCGAGGGTGATGGCGAGTTGCTGCAGCGAGGCGAGACCGCCGCGGTACCGGGCCGGTGCGATCTCGGAGATGTAGGTCGGCGCGATGACCGACGCGATGCCGATGCCCAGTCCGCCCAGAACCCGCCAGAGCATGAGGTCGGGGACGCTGAACGCGAGGCCGGAACCGGTCGACGAGACCAGGAACAGGATCGAGCCGAGCACCATGACTCGCTTGCGGCCCCAGCGATCGGCGAGCCTGCCCGCGAACCAGGCACCTACCGCGCAGCCGAGCAGCGCGATCGCGACCGCGAACCCGGTGACGAACGAACTGAGCGCGAAATTCTGCTCGATCGAGTCCACAGCGCCGTTGATGACGGAGCTGTCGAACCCGAACAGGAATCCGCCCACTGCAGCGGCGACGGTAACCGCGATGACCTTGGCAGCGTGTGCGGACGACGGTTGCGTCATGAAAGCTCCTGCTGACGTCGTGCACCACCCGGGGGCGCTGCTCGGTCGGAAAGCTACGGCAATTGCTCATCGGGGACACTACGCCGCGACAGGTTGCGGGGGACGATCTTCACACGAAGAAAGGCGTGCCGCCCCAGGGGGCGACACGCCTTCTTTTCAGGTGCGCCGAGCGCAACCGGTGCTACGCGACGTCGGCGACGCCCGGGGCCAGGAAACGCTTGCCGTTGACGGCCTCCGACGTTCCGGTGCGATCCAGGTACGGCGTGATGCCGCCGTTCCAGAACGCGAAGCCGCCGCCGAGGATCAGGCACAGGTCGATGTCCTCGGGTGCTGCGACGACACCTTCGTCGAGCATGATCGCGATCTCCTCTGCGAATGCCCGGCGGGTGCGCTCGAGCACCTCCTCCGCGGTGGACGGGGAGTCACCCTGCGGCCACAGTGCGGCGACCTCGGGATCGACGACCTGCTGCCCGTCGGCGTACGACCACACGCCGGGCTTACGGGCTTCCACCAGCGCCTCGAGACCGGGCGACGACACGAAGCGGTCGGGGTACGCGGCCTGCAGGGTCTCCCCGGTGTGCAGGGCGACGGCGGGCCCGACCAGCGCGAGCAACGTGAACGGCGACATCGGCATGCCGAGCGCGCCGACGGCGTTGTCCGCCACCTCGAACGGGGTGCCTTCGTCCACAGCGGTCATGACCTCACCGAGGGTGCGGGTGACCAGGCGGTTGAAGACGAAGCCGGGCTTGTCGCCACACAGCACGGCGGACTTCTTCAGCGACTTGGCCGTCGCGAATGCCGTTGCCAGCGTGGCGTCGTCGGTCTTCTCGCCCCGGATGACCTCGAGCAGCGGCAGCACGGCGACCGGGTTGAAGAAGTGGAATCCCACGACCCGCTCGGGATGCTGCAGGCCCGACGCCATCTCGGTGATCGACAGCGACGAGGTGTTCGTGGCGAGGATCGTCTCGGGCGTGACGTGCTGCTCGAGCTCGCTGAACACCTGCTTCTTGACGTCCATGTTCTCGAACACGGCTTCGATCACGAAGTCGGTCTTCGCGAACGCGGCCTTGTCGAGCGAACCGGTGACGAGCGCCTTGAGGCGGTTCGCGGCGTCGGGCGACAACCGGCCCTTGCCCTGCAGCTTGTCGATCTCGGTGTGGACGTAGCCGACACCCTTGTCGATGCGATCCTGGTCGATGTCGGTCAGGATCACCGGCACCTTGAGCTGACGGACGAACAGCAACGCGAGCTGGCTGGCCATCAGGCCCGCGCCCACGATGCCGACGCCGCTGATCTTGCGGGCGAGGGACTTGTCCGGAGCGCCGGCGGGGCGCTTGGCGCGCTTGTTGACCAGATCGAATGCGTACAGACCCGCACGCAGTTCGTCGGACATCAGCAGGTCGGCGAGCGCCTCGGTCTCGGCGTCGAAGCCCTTGCTCAGCGACTCGGGATCGGAGATGTCGGTGGTGCGGGCGAGTTCGAGGAGCTCGATCGCACGCTCGGCGGCGGGGGAGAAGCCGCGGGTCTTTCCGGCGACGAGGGCCTTGGCGCGTGCCATGGCGGCATCCCAGCCGGCCCCGCGGTCGATCTCCGGACGCGCCGGCACGATCTCGCCCGCGAGCACCTTCGACGCCCACGCGAGCGACTGCTCGAGGAAATCGGCCGATGCCAGCACGACGTCGGCGTAACCGAGCGCCTCGGCCTGCTTGGCCTTGATGGTGCGGCCGTTGTTCAGCGGATTCTCGAGAATCAGGGTGACGGCGTTGTCGGGGCCGACGATGTTCGGGAGAAGCTGTGTGCCACCCCAACCGGGGACCAGGCCGAGCATCGTCTCGGGCAGGCCGAGCGCCGGAACGTTGTCGGCGACCGTGCGGTAGTGCGTGTGCAGTCCGACCTCGAGTCCGCCGCCGAGCGCCAGACCGTTGACGAAGGCGAAGGTCGGGATCGTCGTGTCGCGCAGACGGCGGAACACGTTGTGTCCCAGGGTTCCGAGCTCCACGCCCTGTTCACGGCGCGTGACGGCGGGAACGCCCTTGAGATCGGCGCCCGCTGCGAAGATGAACGGCTTGCCGGTGACGGCGATCGCGGCCGGGTTGGCGGCGAACGCCTCGTCCAGCGCCTTGTCGAAGGCGAGCAGTCCCGCGGGACCGAACGAGTTCGGCTTGGTGTGGTCGAAGCCGTTGTCCAGCGTGATCAGGGCTACCGGTCCCTCGATGCCGGGGACGGAAAGCAGCTTGGTGTACGCGTGGGTGACGACCTCGTCGGCGAACGCAGACGCGATCCCCGTCGCGTCGGTCGCCCCGTGTGCGGTGTCCGATGTCATGGTTATGCGGCTCCGGATTCGTAATCGGCGTGGTTCGGGTTCTCCCAGATCACGGTGCCGCCCATGCCGAGACCGATGCACATGGTCGTCAGGCCGTAGCGGACCTCGGGATGCTGCGCGAACTGGTGCGACAGCTGGGTCATCAGGCGGACGCCCGACGAGGCGAGCGGGTGGCCGCACGCGATCGCACCGCCCCACTGGTTGACGCGCGGGTCGTCGTCGTCGATGCCGAAGTGCTCGAGGAACGCGAGCACCTGCACGGCGAACGCCTCGTTGATCTCGAACAGACCGATGTCCTCGATGCTCAGGCCGGTGCGGGCGAGCAGCTTCTCGGTCGCCGGGACTGGGCCGATGCCCATGACCGCGGGATCGACGCCCTGGAAGGAGAAGCCGACCATGCGCATGCCGACGGGCAGACCGAGCTCACGCGCGGTGTCCTCGCCCGCGAGAATCGCGGCGGTCGCGCCGTCGTTGAGACCCGCTGCGTTGCCCGCGGTGATACGGCCGGCGGGGCGGAACGGCGTCTTGAGCTTTGCGAGATCTTCGATCGTGGTGCCCGGGCGGGGCGGCTCGTCCTCGGTGGCGAGGCCCCAGCCGGTGGCGGAGCGGGTCGCGACGGGAACCAGCGTGTCGGCGATCCAGCCGGCCTTCTTGGCGGCGTCGTACTTGTTCTGGCTGTTGACCGCGTAGGCGTCGGTGCGGTCCTTGGTGATGCTCGGGAACCGGTCGTGCAGGTTCTCGGCGGTGTTGCCCATGACGAGCGCGCTCGGATCGACCAGCTTGTCGGCGAGGAAACGCGGGTTGGGGTCGGCGCCCTCACCCATCGGGTGGCGGCCCATGTGCTCGACACCACCGGCGATGACGACGTCGTACTGACCGAAGCCGATCCCGGATGCCGTGGTGGTCACGGCCGTCATGGCGCCTGCGCACATGCGGTCGATGGCGAAGCCGGGCACGGTTTCCGGCAGGCCCGCGAGAATCGCGGATGTCCGGCCGATGGTCAGGCCCTGGTCGCCGGTCTGTGTGGTGGCCGCGACTGCGACCTCGTCGACACGGGAGGGGTCGAGCTGCGGATTGCGGCGCAGCAGTTCACGGATCGCCTTCACGACGAGGTCGTCGGCACGGGTCTCGGCGTACATGCCCTTGGGGCCGGCCTTACCGAACGGAGTCCGGATTCCGTCGACGAAGACGACGTTGCGTTGTGTTGAGGTGGTGGGAGCCACGCGGATTCCTCCTGATGGAGCGATTACTCGCCGACACGTGCCGTGGCGAGGAGTGCTCGATCGCCAGACGGCGACCGGCCTCGCGGACAAGCCTACATTGTCATTACCGGTGAGTAACTTAATACCTGCGATTTCGCGCCGGCATGCGGGTCACCCCGGCGCACGCCTGTGAGCAGTGTGTTCTCGCTCCTCGCGGTGCCCGTACGCGCCGACTGGCGTGGTGCCGCCGGATGCACGCGTCACCCCTCAGCAAGTTAACGAGCATTCCCACCAAGCGGCGACACGGCGCACGGGCATCGCCATCGGGCTCGTTCCTCTTGACACCGCTTGATCTGCGGATACATTGCACTCCATGATGCGACGTCGGCCCGACCCCACGGTGCAGGGCGTGGTAGGTGAGGCAGTGTTCCTGCTCAGTTCCCCTCGACGCTTCCTCACGGAGATTGCACTTGCCCCGGTCGGGCGCGGAGTAGCCGAGCACAGCAAGGCCCTCACGCACCCGATTGCTCGTTTCCGGAACACGAGCGCGTACATCTATCTTGTGGCGTTCGGCAGCGACGAGGAGCGGCGCGCGGTGGTCCGGTTCGTCAACCGTGCTCATGCGCCCGTCCGGGCAGAGGGATACAACGCCTTCGACCCGAAGTTGCAGTTGTGGATCGCGGCGGTCATGTTCCACGGTGGCCGCGACATCTACGAACGCTTCTTCGGGCCTCTCGCCCGGTCGGAGGCCGAGCGGATGTACCGGGAGTTCGCGGTCTACGGCACCGCGCTCCAGGTTCCGGCCGAGTTGTGGCCGGCCGACCTCGCGGGATTCGAGGACTACTGGGACAGCGTCGTCGCAGATCTCGTCGTCGACGACACCGTCCGTGCCTACGCGCACGCACTGCTACGCGGCGGGCACGCGCCGTGGTACATCCGCGCGGGTATGTCACCCGCCCGCTTCCTCACCGTCGGTCTTCTCGATGCCCGCATCCGCGACGCCTACGGCCTCCTCTGGACGGACCCTCAGCAGCGCAGGTTCGACCGCGCCATGCGGGTCGCCGCGCCGCTGTACCGGGCACTTCCGCTCCGGGTGCGCCACCTTCCCGCGTCGCTCGTCCTGCGTGACGCGCGTCGCCGGTTCGGGGCACGTTCGGCCACGACGGACGGGGCGCCGGCGTGAGCCGTGTGCCCGTCGGACCGGTAAGCGGCCGTGGCGACGAGGGGCACGCCACCGTCGCCGTAGTGCCTCCCGGGCGCGGGAGCCGCCGTAGCCGGGCCCTCGCGGCGGTCCTCGCCGTGAGCGCCCGGATCCTCGCGGACGTCGTCCCGCTCGGCCCGGTGCCGCTCGGCGGTCTGCGTCTCGGATTGTCGGTCGCCGGTCGCCTCGACCTCGCGCGGGGCACACGCGTCGCGCGCGACCGCACCGGACCGATCCCCGGCCGATGGGTGGTCCCGCCCGGGACCGGCGACTCGCCGCACGTTCTCTACTACCTGCACGGGGGAGGCTTCGTGATGGGGTCGTCCGCGTCGCACATCGGCGTCGCCGCCCGAATCGCCCGTGCCGCAGGAGTCCCCGCATTCCTGCCCGATTACCGTCGCGCACCGGAAGCACCGTTCCCGGCAGCGCCCGACGACGTCCGCGCCGGGTTCGACCACCTCCGGATACGTGGCTACGCTGCCCGCGACATCGTGATCGCCGGAGATTCCGCCGGCGGCCACCTCGCCTACGGACTCGTCGTCGAACTCGACCGGGAAGGCGCAGATCTGCCCGCCGGGGTCGCACTCGTCTCTCCGTGGCTGGACCTGTGGCTCCGCACCGGCTGGGAACGTGAAGCGGCCCGGCGTGATCCGTTCCTGTCGGTGAAGTTCGCAGACCGTGCGCGGCGCGCCTACGCCCCGGACGGTGACCCGGCCGATCCTCGCCTCGATCTGCTCGCCGCGACTCCCGGGTCGCACTGGCCGCCGTTTTTCGTTCAGGGCGGGGAAACCGAAGCGATCACCGGCGACACGCAGGCCCTCGAGGAGGCTCTCGCCGCGGCGGGCGTGCCCCACGAACTGCAGATCTGGCCCGGACAGGTACACGTGTGGCACGCATTCCACCCGCTCGTCCCCGAGGCGGCCGCTGCGGCCCGGCACCTCGGACACTTCGTGCGCGACGCTCTCGCACGAGGAGCAGATCCGTCCTGACCGGTCGCTACTCCGCCGGCGCGAGAGCTTTCGCCAGCCGCGGTGCCGTCAGCGCCCGCTGCCACGGCCGGGCACCTCCGGCCGCGAACTTCTCCTCGATGTAGGCCTCGGCATCCGACCCGGGCGTGACGTCCCAGTCCCAGCACAGGCGCCGAACGAGTTCGGGGCTCACCAGATTCTCGACGGGAACCGACACCTCCTCGCTCAGCGCTGCGAGTTCGGCGCGCGCGGCCGTCAGTCGTGCGGCAGCCTCGGGATGGTGCCGGGCCCACCGGCCCACGGGCGGAGGACCGGTGAACGGCGGGGTGACCGGAGGCAGTTCCGACGTGGGCAGGGCGCGGGCACGATCGATCGCCGACAACCACAGCCGCGACGACCGCCGCTGACGAGGTCCACCGAAGACCGGGAGGGCGCGCAGGTCGGTGAGGGTGGCCGGCGCGGCCTCCGCCGCCGCAATGATCGCCGAATCCGGAAGGATGCGGCCCGGCGCGATATCGCGGTTCGCGGCGATCTCGTCCCGGGTGATCCACAACTCGCGCACGATCGCGAGACGGCGCGGGTCTTTGAGCGTGTGGATCTTCGACGTTCGCCGCCAGCGTTCGGGCTTCGGTGCGGGTGGTCCGGCCAGCCGGATGTGTTCGAACTCCTGCGCGGCCCACTCCGTCTTGTTCTGCCGTTCGAGTTCCTCGGCCATCGCGTCGCGGAGTTCGACGAGGATTTCCACGTCGAGCGCCGCGTAGTTCAGCCAGGAGTCGGGCAGCGGACGCGTCGACCAGTCCGCGGCCCCGTGCCCCTTCCTCAGTTCGAACCCCAGCGTGTCGGCGACGATCGCAGCGAGCCCGACCCGCGGGAACCCGGCGAGCCGGCCCGCCAGTTCGGTGTCGTACAGCACAGCGGGGTGCAGGCCCAGTTCTGCCAGGCCCGGAAGATCCTGGTCGGCCGAATGCAGCACCCACTCGAGGTCGTTGATCACTTCCGCGAGCGGCGCGAGGTCGGCTGCCGTGGGGATCGGGTCGAGAAGCACGGTGCCGGCGCCGTTGCGCCGCAACTGGACGAGATAGGCCCGGGCGGAGTAGCGGTAGCCGGAGGCCCGTTCCGCGTCGACGGCCAGCGGTCCGTGCCCGCGGGCGAGCAGCGCAGCCGCCTCGGCGACACCCGCGGCGGTGGTGACCACCTCGGGTACGCCCTCCCGCGGCTCGAGGAGCGGCACCGTCGCCGCGGGCGGGTGCTCGTTCGGGGAATCACCGCCAGTGGGAGAGCTGTGCTCGGGCACTACCGTCTCGTGGTCCTGGCCTGCAGACATGGGCGTGACTCTAGCGGCTGTCCTGGGAAAGCGAGATTGTGCCGCGCGCAGAACGGGCGCTCATCGGCTCACGCCGTCGATGCTCGAGTCCTCGTCGTCCGATGACCGGGCCTGCTCCGCGGCGGCCAGCAACTCGTCGAGCGCCGGCGCCAGACAGTCGGTCAGTACCCACAGGTCCGGGACCAGTTCCGGGCAGGTGATGAGGCCGACGTCGAGTTTGTCTTCGAGCGAGATCACCGTGATGTTGAGTCCGGCTCCGTGGAAGAGCGGGCCGAACGGGTACAGCGCGGTCACGTGCGCTCCGAGGAAGTAGAGCGCCTGCGGGGGACCGGGCACGTTGGAGATGACCAGGTTGTGGATCGCGGGGTGTTTGTCGGCGAGCCGCAATGCGGCGTACGTGCGCATGGCTGCGCCGAACACCGCAGCTCCCATGAACTGCGACCAGTCCTGCAGCATGTTCGCGCCCAGCTCGGCGTTGTGGTCCTTGGCCACCTCGTTCGCGTCGGCGAGTGCGCGCAGGCGCTCGACCGGATCTTCGATGTGGGTGTGCAGGCCCGCGAACATCGCCGACACCTGGTTACGTCCCGGCCGGTCGGACTCCTCGTGGACCGAGACCGGCACCATCCCGACGAGCGGACTGTCGGGGAGTTCGCCCCGGCCTGCGAGGTAACTGCGCAGCGCACTCGCCACGAGGGTCATCACCACGTCGTTGACCTTGACGCCGAACGCGTTCTTCACGGCTTTGACATCCGCGAGGTCGAGTTGGGCGAACGCCACGGCCCGGTGGCCGGTGATCGTCGAGTTGAACGGGGTCCGCGGCGCGGTGAAGGGGGCCGGCATGGCGTCTCCACGGCGCGCTCGTGCCACCCAGGACGCCACCGAGGTCACGGCGGACGGAAGTATCCGGGCCAGGTGCAGGGGACGCAGGGCGACGTTCACCGCGCCGGCGACCGCCATGTAGATCTCGTTTCCGCCGCCGACGCCGGGGGCGATCGTGTCGGGGCGCGGTGCCGCCGGGTCGAGGCTGCACAGCTGAGCGATCATCGCCGCACCCGACACCCCGTCCACGCCCGCGTGGTGCATCTTGAGGATCACCGCGATCGAACCGTCGTCGAGTCCTTCGACCACCCACATCTCCCACAGGGGCTTCGCACGGTCGAGCGGCTGCGCGGCGATGTGGCCGCACAGGTCGGCGAGTTCGGTCCGCGAGCCCGGAGACGGTACCGCGACATGATGCAGATGGCGGTCGAGGTCGAAGTCCTTGTCGTCGACCCAGACCGGATGGTCGAGATTGAAGCGGCTGTCGGCGAGCTTCATGCGGAAGGCGGGGACCGCGTCGAGGCGTGCGTCCAACTCCCGGCGGACGGCCCGGTAGTCGTATCCGTCCGGCACCGTGGAGGGATCGAGGACGAGCAACCCGCAGATGTGCAGGTGCTGGCTGGGGGTTTCGAGGTAGAGGAAGCCGGCGTCGAGACCACTGAGGCGCTGCATGCCCCTCAGGCTAGAACTCGACCGTCTCCCGAGAGGCCCGAATCGGGCGTATCCGTCAGGACCGCAGTTGCGCTACGCCGGTAGGCGGAAGACCCGCGGCGTATGCGAGGACATCGCAGAAGGCTTCGACGTGCGGGGCGAGCACGTCGGAGCGAGGAGTCCACGACGCGCGAAGCTCGAGCTGATGCGCTCGCGGAGGGCCGGCGATGTCGCCGAACCGCACCGAACTCGTCGCCGTCACGGTTCCGCCGAGTGCGGTCAACGGCTCGCCGTGCGCTTCGAGGGCATCGACCAGCCAGCTCCAGGCCACATCCGGAAGCAGCGAGTCGGCGGCGAGTGAGGCGTCGACGTCGGCCTGGATGTACGCGACGAGCCGAGTGGTGCCGTGCCAGGCTTCGTCACCGTTCGGGTCGTACAGGAGGATGAGGCGGCCGAAGGCATCGCCTTCGGATTCCTCGGGGACACCGTCGGACTCGTCGTGCAGGACCTCGGCGCCCAGCGCGAAACTGTGCGGTGCCAGTCGCTGCGGTGGTCTGATCGGTGCCACTTCGATCTCGCTGCGGACGGTGGCCGCCTTCATCGATTCGACGGCCGCGCGGAAGCGGGCCGGCTCGGGTGAGGTGGTCACGACAGCGGACGTTAGCGCCGGTGACGCAGTGCACGCGGGAGGCGCGCCGGTTCCGGCGGGGCGGGTGAGCGTGGCAGCATGGGCTTCGAACCGGGGTCCGACCGAACCCGACGAGACCGAAGAACGAGGATCGATGACCGGCTTGGAAAACACGAACGTCGCTTCCGCGGTGCCCGCGGAGTACCCGTCGCGCAGAGCGTTGCCGGAGGCTCCGTTGCTGGCTGCGGCCCGGGGGAAGCAGCCGTCGCACCGCCCGGTGTGGTTCATGCGTCAGGCGGGGCGTTCGCTGCCGGAATACCGGGAGATCCGCGCGGGCGTCGGCATGCTCGAATCGTGCTTCGACCCCGAACTCGTCTGCGAGATCACGATGCAGCCGGTACGCCGGCACAAGGTCGATGCCGCAATTCTGTTCTCCGACATCGTGGTTCCGCTCAAGGCTGCGGGAATCGATCTCGACATCGTCGCCGGAACCGGGCCGGTCGTCGCCGACCCGGTGCGCACCGCTGCCGATGTCGCCGCCCTTCCGCACCTCGAAGCCGAGGAAGTGGGCGCGGTCGCTCGCGCCGTAACGTTGCTGACCAAGGAACTGGGCACCACTCCGCTGATCGGTTTCGCGGGAGCCCCCTTCACGCTCGCGTCCTACCTGGTCGAAGGTGGCCCGAGCCGCAACCACGAGCGCACCAAGGCGCTCATGCACTCCGATCCGGCAACCTGGCACTCGCTGCTCGGGCGTCTGACCGACATGGCCATCACCTTCCTGCGCGCCCAGCTGGCAGCCGGCGTCGACGCGATCCAGCTGTTCGACTCGTGGGCCGGGGCGCTCCCGTTGTCCGACTACCGCGAATACGTGCTCCCGCACTCCGAGCGCGTGTTCGCAGAACTCGCTGCCGCCCAGGTACCGCGGATCCATTTCGGTGTGGGCACAGGCGAATTGCTCGGCGCGATGGGCGAGGCCGGAGCCGACGTCGTCGGAGTCGATTGGCGCATCCCGCTCGATGTGGCGGCGCAGCGGGTCGGGCCGGGTAAGGCGCTGCAGGGCAACCTCGATCCCGCCATCCTGTTCGCCGGCTGGGACGTCATCGAACGCGAGGTCCGGCGCGTGGTCGCCGAAGCGGACCGCGCACTCGCGGCCGGTGCGACAGGCCACATCTTCAACCTCGGCCACGGTGTGCTGCCCGACACCGATCCCGACATGCTCACCCGCGTCGTCGAGCTGGTGCATTCGTTGTGACCGACCCTGTCGTCGCCGTCGTCGGTGGTGGCATCAGCGGCCTCGTCGCCGCCTACCGCTTGCGCGGCGCACTCGGCCCCGATGCCCGAATCGTCGTACTCGAACGGTCCCCGCGACTCGGCGGCAAACTGCACACCGTGGACCTGGCGAACGGGCCCGTCGACGTGGGCGCCGAAGCCTTCATCGCGCGTCGGCCCGAGGTTCCCGCCCTGCTCGACGAACTGGGCCTGAGCGACCAGGTCGTCCATCCGTCGGGCGCGCGGCCACTGCTCTATGCCGGGGGCCGGCTTCGGCCGTTGCCCGCCGGGACGCTCATGGGTATCCCCGCCGACGCCCGTTCCGTCGAAGGACTCGTCGACGACGAGACGCTGCAGCGCATCAGCGACGAACCGGGCGTGCCGCTCAACTGGGATCGGACCGGCGACATGTCGGTTGCCGCGCTCGTCGGCTCGCGTTTCGGCGAGCAGGTCGTCCGCCGCAGTGTCGACCCGCTCCTGGGCGGGGTCTACTCGGGACTGTCCGACACCGCCGGTGTCCGCGCCACCGTCCCGGCGCTCGCCGCGGCACTCGACGCCGGTGCGACGAGCCTGACCGCCGCGGTCGCGGCGGCGCTCCCGGCACCGTCGCACAGCCCCGTCTTCGGCACTCTGCGCGACGGCTACGGGGTGCTGCTCGCAGCGCTCGAGCGTGCGGCAGCGCCCGAGATCCACCTGGAGACCACCGCGGGCGGGCTGCGCCGCAGCAACGGACGATGGTCGCTCGATCCCGTCGGCGAGGTCGACGGAGTTGTGCTGGCGGTACCCGCCACCGAGGTCGCCGCGCTTCTGGCCGAGGCGGTGCCGACGGCCGCGGACCTTGCGGCAGAGATACCCCTCGCGTCGTCGGTCGTCGTCGCTCTCGCTCTCCCCGGCGGTTCGGCGTTGCCGCAGAACTCCGGGATTCTGGTGGCGACCGGAGAAGAACTCGCCGCGAAGGCGTTCACCCTGTCGAGCCGGAAGTGGCCACATCTCGCGCAGCGTGACGTCGCGCTCGCCCGGGCGTCGTTCGGGCGCTACGGCGACGACGCGCTGCTCTCCGCCTCCGACGAGCAACTCGTCACCCTCGCCCGCGCCGACCTCGCCGCCGTGACCGGAGTCGAGGACGAGCCGGTGGCCTCCTACGTGCAGCGCTGGCACGGGGGGCTTCCGCAGTATCGGTCCGGGCACAACGATGTCGTCGGCGCGCTCGACGCCGCAGTCGCGGAAGTCGACGGACTCGAAATCGCCGGCGCGATGCTGCACGGTGTCGGCGTCCCCGCATGCGTCGCGTCGGGAACCACCGCGGCGGCACGACTCGCCGCACGAATGGCAGGATGAACGGTATGGCACGTCTCGATTACGACAAACTCAATTCCACCCTCCGCTACACCATGTGGTCCGTCTTCCAGGTGCAGCCGGGCGTTCTCGACGACGACCGCGCAGCGGCGATCAAGAACGCGAAGGAGTTCTTCGCCCAGTTCGACGACACCGATGTCACGGTCCGCGGCATCTACAACGTCGCCGGCACCCGCGCGGATGCCGACTTCATGATCTGGTCGCACGCCGAGCGGCTCGAAGACCTCCAGAAGCTCTACGCCGATTTCCGGCGCACCACGGACCTGGGCCGGGCCAGCGCGCCGGTGTGGTCGAATGTCGCGCTGCACCGCCCCGCAGAGTTCAACAAGAGCCACGTGCCGGCGTTCATCGCCGGTGAGGAGCCGGGCGCATACGTCTGCGTCTACCCGTTCGTCCGCTCCTACGAGTGGTACCTGCTGCCCGACGCCGAGCGCCGGACCATGCTCGCCGATCACGGCAAGGCAGGACGCGGCTACCCCGACGTCCGCGCGAACACCGTGCCCTCGTTCGCACTCGGCGACTACGAGTGGATCCTCGCCTTCGAGGCACCCGAACTCGACCGGATCGTCGATCTGATGCGCGACCTGCGTGCGACCGAAGCCCGGATGCACGTGCGCGAGGAAACACCCTTCTTCACCGGTCCGCGCGTCGAGGTCGAAGCGCTCATCGAGTCGCTGCCCTGACCGTGACCGGCCCGACCGGCCCGACCGGCCCGATCGGTACGGACGGCTCCGCGCTGCCCGGAGCACGCTTCTCCCAGATGGCGCACTGGGGTATGTACTCCGCGGAGGTGCGTGACGGCGAAGTCGTCGCCGCGCACCCCTACGCGGGGGACGCCGATCCGTCGCCGATCCTGCAGAACATTCCGGGATCGGTGCGGCACCGCTCCCGGATCACGGGTCCCGCGATCCGGCGGGGATGGCTCGAACACGGGCCGGGACCGAGCACCGACCGCGGCAGCGACGAATTCGTCGCCGTCTCCTGGGACGAACTCACCGAGTTGCTCGCCGCGGAACTGACGCGAGTAGCGGAGCGTCACGGCAACCGCGCGATCTTCGGTGGATCGTACGGATGGTCGTCGCCCGGACGTTTCCATCACGCACAGAGCCAGGTGCACCGTTTCCTGAAGATGTTCGGTGGATACACCCGCTCGGTGCACAGCTACTCGCTGGGCGCGACCGGCGTGATCATGCCGCGAGTCGTCGGGGCCCACTGGAAACTGTTCGCGCGCTCCACCAACTGGGACGTCATCGCGCGTGAGACCGACCTGCTCGTGTGCTTCGGTGGTGTGCCGCTGAAGAACACCGGCGTCAACGACGGCGGCACCAGCGACCATCCGACGCGCGGCGCCCTCGACCGGATGCGCGCCCGCGGAGGACGCATCGTGTCCATCACCCCGCTGCGCGACGACGTCCACGGCGAGCACGAATGGCTGGCCCCCCGCCCGGGCACCGATGTCGCGATCATGCTGGCGCTCGCCTACGTCCTCGCGTCCGAAGGTCTGGCCGATCGCAAGTTCCTGGACCGCTACTGCACCGGATACGACCGGTTCGAGGCGTACCTGCTCGGCCGCACCGACGGTGTTCCCAAGACACCGGAATGGGCTGCGGAACTGTCGGGTCTGCCGGCCTCCACTCTCGTCGATCTCGCTCGCCGGATGGCCTCCGGCCGGACGCTGATCTCGGTGACGTGGTCGCTGCAGCGGGTACGACACGGTGAGCAGGCACCGTGGGCCGGTATCACTCTGGCGGCCATGCTGGGTCAAATCGGTGTTCCCGGTGGGGGATTCGGCCACGGGTACGGATCGATGAACGAACCCGGCCGTGCGCCCGTGCCCTACCCGCTGCCCACCCTGTTCCAGGGCAACAACGACGTCGAGGACTTCATCCCCGTCGCCGCGATCTCCGATCTTCTGCTGCATCCGGGGGAGCAGTTCGACTACGACGGCCGACGGCTGACATTTCCGGATACCCGTCTCGTCTACTGGGCGGGCGGCAATCCGTTCCATCACCATCAGCATCTCGCCCGCCTGCGCCGCGCATTGACGCGGCCGGACACGATCGTCGTCCACGACCCGTACTGGACGCAGATGGCCAAGCACGCGGACATCGTCGTGCCGTCCACCACCGCGCTCGAACGCGACGATCTGTCGTGCACGCGCAACGATCCGCTGCTCGTCGCAATGCAGGCGGCCGCACCCCGTTTCGCCGACGCCCGCGACGACTACGACACCTTCTCCGCCCTCGCGCACCGACTGGGATTCGGGGAGCGGTTCACGGAGGGGCGCACGTCGGCGCAGTGGCTCGAGCACCTGTACGGGCAGTGGCGCGGCTACGTCCTCGCCGACGAGCGCCGGCTCGAGGACCCGCCACCGTTCGCGGAATTCTGGCGTCGCGGCCACGTCCGCATGCGCACCGAGGACGACCTCACGCTGTTCGAGGAGTTCCGGGCCGACCCGGAGCACAATCCGCTCCGCACACCGAGCGGGCGCATCGAGATCTTCTCGGCGGACATCGACGGCTTCGGATACGACGACTGCGCGGGCCACCCGACGTGGTACGAACCGGAGGAGTGGCTCGGCGGTGAGCGGGCACAGACGTTCCCACTGCACTTGATCGCGAACCAGCCCAAGAGCAGATTGCACAGCCAGCTCGACCATGGTGCGACCAGTCAGAAGAGCAAGGTCCACGGCCGCGAACCGATCCGGATCCATCCGCAGGACGCGGCGGAGCGCGGAATCACCCCCGGCGACGTGGTGCGCGTGTACAACGACCGGGGTGCGTGCCTGGCCGGTGCGCTGCTCGACGAAGGACTGCGCCGCGGGGTCGTCCAACTCGCGACGGGAGCGTGGTACGACCCGCTCGACCCTGCCGATCCGGAGTCCATGTGCGTGCACGGCAACCCGAATGTTCTCACTCCCGACACGGGCACGTCGTCGCTGGCGCAGGGATGCACGGGTCAGCACGTGCTCGTCGAGATCGAACGGTTCGAGGGGGAGTTGCCGCCCATCCGCGCGTACGACCCGCCGACGATCAGGCCCCGCCGACCGTGACGTGAGGAAACGCGCGGTCTACAACCCGAGCGATTTCTACAACCCGAGTGATTTCTGCACGTTGTGCAGGGTCGCGGCGGATTCGGCCAGTCCGGCCGCTTCGTCTTCCGAGAGCGGCACCTCCAGAACTCTGTCCGCGCCGCCCGCGTCGACGATGGTCGGCAGCGACAGGCACACGTCGCGCATGCCGTGGATCCCGGTCTGCAACGAGGACACGGGCAGCACGCGCCGCTGGTCGCGCAGCACTGCCTCGACGATCCGGGCCGTCGACAGCCCGATCGCGAGGTTCGTCGCACCCTTGCCCTGGATGATCTCGTAGGCGCTGCGCACCACTTCGTGGAAGATGTCTGCGCGGGTCCGGGCATCGAACACGACGCGATCGTCGACCGTGTACGAGTCGATGGGAATGCCACCGACGGACGCTCCCGACCACAGCGCGAGTTCGGAATCGCCGTGCTCGCCGACGACGAACGCGTGGGTGTTCTCGATCGCCATTCCGGCACGCTCGGCGATGAGATAGCGCAGACGACCCGAGTCGAGAACCGTGCCCGACCCGAAGATCCTGCCGTCGTCGACGCCGGTCACCGCGATGGCCGCTGCCGTGACGATATCGACGGGATTGCTGACGAACAGAATCACCGCGTCGGGAGACTCCGCGAGCAACCGGGGCGTGACCGACTGTGTGATCGCGACGTTGGCCGCTGCGAGATCGAGCCGGGACTGACCGGGCTTCTGTTTCGCGCCCGCGGTCACGACAACGAGGTCGGAATTTGCGGTCACGGAAATATCGTCGCTGCCCTCGATGCGGCAGGCCGGAGTGAACTGGGTGCCGTGATTGAGGTCGAGAACCTCGGCGCGCACCCGAGCCGCGTTGGTGTCGAACAACGCGATCGTGTTCGCGGTGCCGCGGAGCAGGCACGCGTATGCCACCGCCGCTCCGACGCTGCCGACGCCGACGATGGACACCTTCGCTGTGCCGATCCGGGGCCCGCTGCGCGTTGTCGCCATGGTCCGATCATGGCCCCATAGCCACGACGGCGCCACCCGGCGGGTTCGCGTCGCACAGCGGGGCAGTCGGTGAGTCGATAGCCTCGGACCATGAGCGCGCGACCGTTCGATGCTGTTCTGTTCGACTTTTCCGGCACGCTGTTCCGGCTCGAAGAGGACGAGAGCTGGATGGCCGGCATCACCGATGCACGAGGTGGGGCCTTCGACGTGAGCCGGCAGGCCGAACTGATGCGGCGGCTGACCGCTCCTACCGGACAGCCTGTGGAGATGGACGCGGAGGAGCATCACGCCTGGATCAATCGCGACCGTGACCCGCGCCGGCATCGGGAGGCGTATCTGACCGTGCTCTGCAGATCCGGTGTCGAGGACCCGCAGCAGGCTCAGACGCTGTACGGAAAGGTGGTCGATCCGACGAGCTGGACGGTGTACCCGGATACCGTGCCCGTGATCGAAGCACTCGCGGGCGACGGCATCGCGGTGGGGGTCCTGAGCAACATCGCATTCGACATCCGGCCTGCCTTCGCCGCACTCGGCATCGACGACCTGGTCTCCGTGTTCGCGCTGTCCTTCGAGATCGGTGCGGTCAAACCGGAGCCCGAGATCTTCCGTTATGCCGTCGAAGCGCTCGGGGTCGAACCCGAACGCACCCTGATGATCGGCGACAGTGTGGAAGCGGACGGCGCCGCTACAGAGATCGGGTGCGCGTTCCGCCTCGTCGAGCCACTCCCGACGACGGAGCGGCCCGACGGGCTGTGGAGCGCCTTGAAGGACGCGGGGGTTACGTTGTCGGAACCAGGCGCAAGGAAATCGAATTGATGCAGTAGCGCTGGTCGGTGGGGGTCGGGTAGCCCTCGCCCTCGAAGACATGGCCGAGGTGACTGTGGCACGAGGCGCACAGCACTTCCACGCGGCGCATCCCCAGCGAATCGTCGGTCCGCAGGATCACGGCGTCGGAGTCGGCGGGATCGAAGAACGACGGCCAGCCGCAGTGCGACGGGAACTTCTCGCTGCTGCGGAACAGTTCGGCGCCACATGCCCGGCATTCGTAGACACCCTCGGACTCGGTGTCGGTGTATTCACCGGTGAAGGGCCGTTCCGTGCCGGCCTGACGCAGCACCGCATACTCGGCGGGAGTGAGCTTGTCGCGCCACTCGTCCTCGCTCAGCACAACCTTGGGAGCGGGTTCGGATCGGGGAGTGGAAGTCATGTCCCCACGCTAGTCGCGCTCCGAGACCGCCGCCACGACGCACCCCGTCCCGTCCTGCCGTGCCCGGTACGTCTCAGGCCCGTGCGGCGACCTCATCGGTGTCCTCCGCGGCGGGGAGCAGGTGTGACGGCTCGATACCGTCGTCGAGCCGCCCTTCGCGGCGCGCCGCGAGGTAACGGTCGAGGAGCACCGCGAAGATCACGATGATGAGCAGCGACCACCCGAGCGTCGTCTTCATGTACTCCGCCGCGCGGCCCGCCTCCACCCAGCGCCCGGACAACCAGGAGTCGTAGCTCATGAATCCGTACACCGCCAGCCACGCCGGCCAGTTCCGCATCACGGAATTGGGCAGCAGCACGGTCATGAGCAGCGGGAACAGCATCATCGAGTAGTACATCTGGCCGAGCGATCCCAGCAGGAACGACGCACTCAGGAGCACACCGGTGGCGGTGCACACGAAGAAGACCTCGTCGTTGCGGCAGTAGCGGTAGAGCAGCCAGAGCGACACCGCCACGAGCACGGCGAGCACACCGCGCAGGCCCAGGACCAGCCAGCCGGGCAGCCCGTAGTACATCCCGTTGCCGACGATCGCGCTGTTGAAGTAGTCGCGGGACTCGAGCAGGTACGGCACCGTGAGTTCGACGAAATCCCACGCGTCGACCGACAGTGGCCACGCGATGATGTTCAGTGCGATGGGCACCCCGGCGGCGGTGAGGAACACCTTCCACTGGCCGCGTACGAGTGGAAGGAACAGCAGAGGCGCGAGGATCGGTTTGACCGCGAACGTGAGTCCCAGCATCACGCCCGCCCAGAGGTCTCGGCGTTTGAGCAGGAGCACCAGGAACGCGACTTCTCCCAGCAGCACCAGTCCGTTGATGTTGGTGAAGACCAGCGTGTTGGTCACCGTCTCGGACGCGAACGCACCCAGCACGAGGATGGGAGCGATGGGCGAGTCGAGCCGCAAGCCGAACATGCGCAGCAGCAGGTACAGCGCGATCAGGATGGCGACGGCGTTCGCAATGATGAACAGCCACCGGGATCGTTCGGGGTCGATCACGGCGATCGGCGAGATCAGCAGCGTCCCGGACGGGGGATAGAGGTAGTGCGGGTCGACCCATTGGAAGTTCGCGGTATAGACCGGAAGCCGGTTGAGGAACGCGAGCGCCGCGTTGTAGACCGGGGTGAAATCATCGGTCCGGAAACCGTTGACTGCTTTGATCACCACCCGGTGAAGAACGGTCAGGACCGCCAATGGCCACACCACGGCCTTGACCACGTCTGCGGTGGTTCGTGCCGTCCGGGGTTCGAGACTGCTGAGGAACACTACGGCACGGTACCCCGTCCGGGATCGGGACCGCGCACGTCCCCCGGCACGCAGGGGAACGGCGCGTCGCGTCTCACGCCGGGCAGAGACTTCCGTTCGGCGGCAGCTCTCCCGTACTCAGGTACCGCTCGATGCGGCCCTGAATGCACGTCGAATGCAACGAGGCGGAATAACCGGCACCCTGCCAGGACACGGTCGACCATGCGATCGCGCCGGCGGTGAGCGCGCCGGTCACCGATTCGACTCCCACGCTGCCGACAATGGGATCCGCAGCGCCGCCGGTGACGAGTACAGGGGTGTCGAGGGCTGCGGGCAGGGGTGGAGCGGGCAGGGTGGGCCAGGCCGCGCATGCGGTGGTAGCCGCGGCCGTGTCCGCACCGAACAGGGGGTAGAGCGTCGCCCAGTTGCGCTGGAGATCGGCCGCGCGGGTCGGCGTCGGCCATCGCTGGCCGTCGCTGCACCGCGAGACGAACTGGCCGTCGGAGGCGAGAATCTGTTCGGCGGTGCCCACCAGATCGAGCAGTGGCACCACATCGCCGTCCCGCGCGGAAGCCAGCGTGTCGGACAGTTCGCGGATCCGGCTGGGAAGATCTCCGCGCGGTGTGCCGAGATACGCGCTGATCACCGTCAGCAAGGCATTGGAGGACACCGGTGCCAGAGCGCCGCTCGAGGCCTGTGCGTGGAGGTCTTCGAGAGCCTGCCGGGGGTCGTCACCGAGCGAACAGTCGAGCGCTGCGCACTGCCGCGAGAACGCGTCCACCGCGGACTCGGCGCCGCGGGCGCGCGACTCCGCGATCTGTTCTGCGTCGCCCGATGCGGCGACGGGGGAGTCCAGCACGAGCCGTCCCACGGCACCCGGGTAGGCCGCGGCATATGCGAGACCCACCGCCGCGCCGTTTCCGATGCCGAGGAGGCCCACGCGCTCGACGTTCCATGCCTGCCGCAGCCGGTCGATGTCGCCGGCCGCGTGGGACGCGCTGAACATCAACTCCTGGGGCTGAAGATAGTCGGTGCAGGAGATCGTGGCCTGGCGGCCGAGTTCGGCCACTCGCTCCGGCGCGGACCCGCTGCGACCGAACTGTCCCAGATCGGCGAGGGCGCGACGGTCGGCGCCGAACACACAGTCGATGGCCAGCGACATCCCGATGCCACGACGATCCACCGCGACCACCGGACGCGTCGTCAGCACGCCCGAGAGCGGGCCGGTTGCGAGTGCGGCGAGGGCGCGCGTCGACGGCATGTCGCTGCCCGTCGTGAGGACCAGAGGTGCGACATCGTCCGGGGTGTCCGGGAGCTGCGCCCGGAGCACGGCAAGCGGGAAGGTGCCGGGAACAGCACCGGAGGGGTCGATCGGCGTCGGCACTTCGGCGCATTCGAGCGACAGACCTGTCGGCCCCGACGGGAGCGAGTAGGACGCCACGGTGTCGGAAGTGCAGTCGCGCCACGTGAGGTCCGTTTGAGGAACGGGCAGTTCGGGCGCCGCGTCCTCGTCTTCCTGGACGGTCGGTTCGCTGCTATCGACTCCTTCGCGCACCACGGCGACGTCGGGCCGGACCGATGGTCCCGCTCCGCACGCGGCGGCCACTGCGGCCACCGCGATCCATCCCACCGCGAGCACACCGGTTCTGCGCATGGGGACAGCCTGCCAGGTGTCACCGATCGGGGAGTGCACAGGTGTGGACGTGAGCGGCCGTCCCGAGGCCCGGACATGATCCCGGTAAGAGTGAAATCGGCGCCGCCTCGCGGGGCAGTGGATTGTCCTCGCGACTCGTGAACACATGGTGAACGTTCTGTGAAGTAGGTCGCATTCCGCTTGGGCGGTGCTACCCACTCACTCTGCGGCCTTACGCTGGATGAATGCACGAACGCCTCGTCGACCGCAACCCGGTGGTGCCCGCAGATCAGTTGGTGGCCCAGCTGGTGCCGCCCGCGATGTTCGACGAGGTGAGTTTCGCGTCGTACATCCCCGATCCTGCCGAGCCGAGCCAGGCCGCGGCGGTCAAGGCCGCCGAGGAGTTCGTCGGCAAGGTCGAGAAGATCCGGGGCGGCAAGCGCGGCCTGTTCGGCCGTAAGGCCCCGGCCCAGGGGGCGGGGCTGTACCTCGACGGCGGTTTCGGCGTGGGCAAGACCCACCTGCTCGCCTCGATCTTCCACAGCGCACCGTCCCCGAAAGCCTTCGGCACCTTCGTCGAGCTCACCCACGTCGTCGGAGCGCTGGGGTTCAACAAGGCCGTCGAGGAACTGTCGAGTCACAGCGTCCTGTGCATCGACGAGTTCGAACTCGACGATCCGGGCGACACCATGCTCATCTCCCGGCTGCTCACCGAATTGTCGGCACGCGGAGTGTCGATCGTGGCCACGTCGAACACACTGCCGGGCCAGCTCGGCGAGGGTCGCTTCGCGGCCCAGGACTTCCTGCGCGAGATCAAGAAGCTCGCCTCGATCTTCGAGACGATCCGCGTGGACGGACCCGACTATCGCCACCGCGACCTGCCGCCGGCCCCCGATCCCATCGAGTCGGAGGAGCTCATCGAGCGTGCGGACCAGGTCTCCGGCGCGACGCTCGACGACTTCGACGAATTGTGCGATCACCTGAGCACCCTGCACCCGTCCCGGTACGGCAAGCTCGTCGAAGGAGTGCCCGCGGTCTTCATCAACGGGGTGCACCCCGCGCGCGATCAGTCGGTCGCTTTGCGTCTCGTGGTCTTTGCGGATCGCCTCTACGACGCGAGCATTCCGGTGACGGTCGCCGGCGCACGGCTCGACGAGATCTTCACGCCCGAGATGCTGTCGGGCGGGTACCGCAAGAAGTACCTGCGTGCCACGTCGCGTCTGCTCGCCTTGTCCCGTTTCGAGGTTGCCGCCGGCTGACCGGCGGGGCGGTCACAGCACGCGTTGCATGAGGAAATCGTCGTGTGTCTGTGAACCGACAACGAAGGTTCGCGTACCGACGACCTCGAAGCCGTGCTTCTGGTAGAAGCGACGGGCACGCGTGTTCTCCTGGTTCACACCCAGCCACAGCCCGGCACGCCTGCGCTCGGCGGCGCGCTCGACGATCGCGTCCATCAGCGCGGCGGATACTCCGGCGCCGTGATGTCCCGGAAGTACGTACAGCTTGCTGATCTCGATGGCGGGTCGTGCGGTGACCACGTCGGGTACGGCGTACGCGGCCGAGTTCTCACTCGCGGGGTCCACCGAGTTCTGACTCGCGGGGTCCACCGAGTTCTCACTCGCGGGGTCCACCGTGGTCTCACTCGCCGGATCTACGGCCATCAGATAGCCGACGATCTCGTCGTCGACGCAGGCTTTCAGCACGATGCGGCGAGGGTCGGTCAGGTACTCGCTGAAGTTCTCTGCGCTGAGGGTTTCCTCGACGAACGCCGCGATGTCCTCGGACCCGGCCCCTGGAGGGCACGCGAGCGGAAACGTGGTGGCGGCGACTCCGGCGATGGTTTCGGCATCCCAGATGCCTGCCGGACCGACGGAGACGGACTCTTCGAGTGACGACGACGTGGGCATGGATCCAGTGAAGCACCGAGTGGTCGGGGCGGGAAGTTCCGGGCCCGGAAATGGCTGAACCCCAGCCTTGGATGGGGGGTCATGGCTGGGGTCCAATACCATCGGGGGGGATGGCACGTTCCACGCTACCCGAGTGTTTTCGGGGAGTTCCACCTGCTGCGGTCACGTTTCCGTCACATCGTGCACAACTCATTGTTGCGGAACGTTCACAAACCCTTTAAGGTCGGCACCTATGAAGCGCGTACTCGTAGTTCACCGCCGTAGCGGGGTCTGATTCGGACCGACCCCTCGCTGCGGGTCGTTGAGCTATGCGTCGGTCCTTCCTTCTCGCGGAAGACCTCCCGAAATGAACGCCTTCACTTCTTTCCTCTCCTCCGATTTCGATGCTGCCTTTGCGCGTCCGTCGGATTCTCGTCGAACCGCTCTGCGTGCCGCACCGGCGTGCGCGCCCGGCAGTGCTACGCCCCTCGATCCTTTCGCTGCGCGGTACGGCCGCCCGCTTCCGCTCCCGCTGCGTGCCGAAGCCGCCGGAATGTCGTGGCCGGAGTTCCTCGCGGTGTACGCCTCCGAGCGCGGTCCCCTTCGATTGGGTGACTGGTCGGCCACCACGTTGCCGGCGGGCCGATCGGCGTTCGAAGCGACGATCGCGGTGGGCGATACGATCCACTCCGCGTCCGCGCTCGCGTGTGGTCCCGTCGCGGGGATGACGGCGATGCTCTACGACCTCGGTTTCGGCATCGAGATCCACTCGTTCCACCGGCACGATCTCGGCGACCTGCACGTGACGTTCCTGCTCTGCGGGTCCGGCGCACGTCGCACGTGGGTGATGGGCATGGGGGAGAGCGGCGTGGAATCGACTCTTCGCGCGATGATCGCCGGAATCAACCGGACCCACACGGCGGCGGCGGGCCGGTAGTCCGCGGGCCCGCGCCGCGGGGGGGGCCCCCGGGGCGGGGCGGGTGGCGGGGCCCCGCCCCCC
>NZ_JAXION010000023.1:0-45631 GCF_049311045.1 Rhodococcus sp. 7Tela_A2
CTATCGCACCCAAGTTCGTCGCAGGTAACCACTATGGTGGCGCCATGACGCTGCGACAGATCGACGCAACCGAACGCAGGGCTCGCCTGGCCGCACGACACTGCCTCGCTCCGGACTTTCGCGCGAAGGATGCCGTCGAGGCCGCGACCGGCATGGTCTGCCTGCACGGCACCGACCCGGCGACCGTCTATCTGTCGGCCTGGGCGCGCGTCGACGATTTCCAGGTCTCCGACCTCGACCGCGCGCTCTACGTCGACCGTTCGCTGGTCAAGCATCTCGCGATGCGGCGGACGGTCTTCGTCTTCCCACGGCACGTTCTGCCACTCGCTCAAGCCGGCGCGAGCAACCGGGTCGCGGCGGTGCAACGACGCAGCGTGGCCAAGGATGTCGAGGCCGCCGGTCTGCACACCGACGGTGAGCAGTGGCTGACCGAGGCGTGCGAGCACGTCCTCGAGGCGCTGTCCGGTGGCAGGGAAGCGACCTCCACCGAACTGCGCAAGGAGATTCCCCATATCGACAGTGCCGTCGACTACGGCACCGGGAAGTCGTGGGCCGGGAAGGTCGCCTTTGCTCCCCGCGTGCTGACGGTGTTGTCGGCGTCGGGAAAAGTGGTGCGCGCCTCCAACAATGGAGCGTGGCGAATTTCGCGGCCGAGTTGGGCCACCACGGAGTCGTGGCTCGGCGCGGAGATCGAACCGTGCACCGAGGACGACGGCGTGCGCGGCCTGGTGGAGTTGTGGCTGCGGCGCTTCGGTCCCGGCACCGAAGCCGACATCAAGTGGTGGCTCGGCTCGACGTTGAAGGCGGTGCGCGCGGCGCTTGCCGAATTACACGCGGTGGAAGTGGATCTCGGCGGACGAACCGGTTACCTGATGCCCGACGACGTGGACGAGACCCCGCGCGTTGCACCGTGGGGTGCGTTGCTGCCGGCGCTGGACCCGACGACGATGGGCTGGTTCGAGCGCGACTGGTATCTCGGTTCTTACCGGCAGGCGCTGTTCGACTCCAACGGGAACGCCGGACCCACCGCGTGGTGGGACGGACGGATCGTCGGAACCTGGTGGCAGGACGACGACGGTGCCGTCACCCTCCACCTGCTCGAGGACATCGGCGCGGAGGGTTCGGCGTTTCTCGAACAGGAAGCCGCCCGCCTCGACGACTGGCTCGGGGGTGTGCGCGTGATGCCGAGGTTCCCGTCGCCCCTGGCCAAGGAACTGTCGCAGGGCGGGGACTCCGGTCGCCGAACGCGTTAGGGACGGTCCCGCACGGCGAGCCGCCACAGCGACGTCACTTCCCGCTTGCGCGCGGCGTAGAGCGCATCCGACCGGTCCTCGATCTTGCCGTGCCGCGGCGCCACATCTCGGCGTTCGAGCACGACGAGACCGGCATCGCCGATCAGAGCGAGGAGTTCCTCGCGGGTCCGCAAGCCGAGATGCTCGGCGATGTCGGACAGGATGAGCCAGCCTTCTCCCGAGGGTTCGAGGTGCTCGGGCAATCCGCGAAGGAAGCCCCGGAGCATCACACTGTCCGGGTCGTAGATCGCGTACTCGATCGGCGATGTCGGCCGGGCGGGAATCCACGGCGGATTGCACACGACCAGCGGTGCCCGGCCCTCCGGGAAGAGGTCCGCCTGCACGACCTCCACCCGGTCGCTGTAGCCGAGCCGGTCGACGTTCGCCCGCGCGCAGGCGAGGGCTTTCGCGTCGATCTCTGTCGCGACGACCTTCTCGACGCCGCGGTGGGCGAGGACGGCGGCCAGCACGCCGGTGCCGGTGCCGATGTCGAACGCCTCGGTGAGCGAGGGCAGCGGGGTGTCGGCGACGAGGTCGACGTACTCGCCGCGAATCGGTGAGAACACGCCGTATCCGGGGTGGATGCGCGCGCCGAGGGCGGGGATCTCGACGCCCTTCTTCTGCCATTCGTAGGCGCCGATCGCGCCCAGCAGATCCCGCAAGGTGGTGACGGTGGGCTGATCGATCGGCCCGTACGCCTCGTGAACGGCCTGCCGCACGTCGGGGGCGCGTCGAAGCGGGATCGTCTGGTCCGCGTCGAACGGCACCAGCAGCATCCCGAGGATGCTCGCTCGCCGGGATTGCGTCTGCCGGTGCAGGTGGAACGCGGTGGCGGGGTCCGTCGACGTCTTGCGGGGCTTGCGCGTGGCCCGGGCGGCGACGGCGGTGCCGAGTTGGCGGGCGTTGTGGAAGTCGCCGCGCCACAACAGCGCCGTTCCCTCGCACGCCAGGCGGTATGCCTCGTCGGCGGTCATCGAGTCGTCGGCCACCCGGACCTTTTTCGGGGGCGTCGCTCCGCTGGTGGACCGCCACACCGCCGACTGCTCGGTGCCGTCCTCGGTCCAGCGGACGAACTCGGTTTCCATCGCACAACCATATGCACTGCCGTGATGTGCCCGACGACCGCACGGGCAGATGGTGACGCTGCGGACATAATGGGTGCCCATGGAGACCAGGACGCTGCCGGTGTACGAGGCCGGAGCGATCGACGTGCCGTTCGTCATCGCCGGCATGGACGAACTCGTCTCCCGCGACACGCGGTTCGAACCGCACTCACACCCCACCCACGAACTGCTGTGGAACGAACGCGGGGCGTCGAGTGTCACGGTGGGGGCACGGACCTGGACGGTGACACCGACGATCGGGTTGTGGATACCCGCCGGGCTGCTGCACTCCGGCATCACGCCCGCGGGCACGTGGTATCGCACGGCGCATTTCGGCATCGGCGCGACGCCCGCACTGTCCGAGCGCCCGGTGTCCGTCGAGATGACGCCGCTGCTCCGGTTACTGCTCGACCGTTTGACGCACGAGTCCCTCGAAAGTGAGTCGCGAGCACTGACCGAGAAGATGGTGATCGACGTGCTCGCCCCGTCGGACCAGGAACTGCTGGTGCAGATGCCGGCATCCCCGCTGTTGCGGCCGATCGTCGAGGCCGTCGATGCCGACCCCGGCGACCCGCGCACGCTCGCGGACTGGGCAACGGCGCTGGAGGTGAGTGCCCGGACCATCACTCGCGTGTTCCGGTCGGAGACGGGAATGAGTTTCGGACGGTGGACCGCAGCGGTTCGGGCACAGCGCGCCGCGATCCTTCTCGGCGCCGGTCTCGAACTCGGCGAGGTGGCCCAGATCATGGGTTATCGGTCGGTGAGCGCGTTCGGCGCGGCGTTTCGCCGAATCATGGGAAGCACACCGGGCACGTTCCGATTGACGGGGTAGCTGTCCCGAACGCGACATCGGATGTCCCGAACGCGCGATTGCGCCCGGACCGGACAAACATTACGGTTTAGGCAAACCTCACCTAATTCCCGCGGTTGCGGGAGTGTGGTCACCCCTTGCACGAGAGCGAGTAATACCCCATGCGTTCCAAGCGCTTCCTGACAGTGGCCGCGGCGGCAGTCGCGGTCACACTGGGCATGACGGCCTGTGGTTCCGACTCGTCGGAGTCCTCGGACACCGCGGCCTCCGAGACCGGACCCGGCGCATTCCCGGTCACGATCGAGCATGCCTTCGGCACCACCACGATCGACGAGAAGCCCACCCGCGTCGCGACCGTGAACTGGGCCAACCACGAGGTGCCGCTGGCTCTCGGCATCGTCCCCGTCGGTATGGCCGCAGCGAACTTCGGCGACGACGACAACAACGGCATGCTGCCGTGGGTCGAGGAGAAGCTCGAGGAACTCGGCGGCGAGACCCCGGTGCTCTTCGACGAGACCGACGGCATCGACTTCGAAGCCGTGTCGGACACCGATCCGGACGTAATCCTCGCGGCCTACTCGGGATTGACGCAGGAGACCTACGACACGCTGAGTGCCATCGCGCCGGTTGTCGCATTCCCCGAGGCGCCGTGGGCGACGTCGTGGCGCGACACCATCCTCTACAACAGCATGGGCCTCGGCATGGAAGACGAGGGCAAGGCCCTCATCGCCGACCTCGAACAGCAGATCGCCGACGAGGTGGCCTCGCACCCGGGCCTCGCGGGCAAGTCCACGATGTTCCTCACGCACGTCGACACCGCCGACCTGAGCCAGGTCAGCTTCTACACCGCCAAGGACACCCGTTCCGCATTCTTCGAGGACCTGGGTCTGTCCACTCCGAAGAGCGTCGCCGAGGCGTCGACCGGTGAGGAGTACTCCCAGAAGGTCAGTGCCGAGCGCGTCGACGTCTTCGACGATGTCGAGATCATCGTCACCTACGGCGACCAGGCACTGGTGGACGCGCTGAAGGCCGACCCGCTGCTCTCGCAGATGCCGGCTGTCGCCAACAACTCGATCGTGTTCCTCGACGGCTCCGGCCCGCTGGGCACGGCCGCGAACCCGACTCCGCTCGCTATCTCGTGGGTGCTCGGCGATTACGTCGACCTGCTCGCGAAGGCTGCCACCGGCTCACCGGAGTGACGGTAACCCAACCGGATTCGACGTCGGGCGCTCTCACCACGGGACGCCCGACGTTCGGTCGTCTGCTGTGGCTGCTGGTTCTTGCCGGTGTGCTCGTCGCGCTGACCGTGATGTCCGTCGTCATCGGTTCGCGCGACGTCGAATGGTCCGACATCCTCGCTGCGCTCGGCGGGTCGACGGACAACATCGGGCAGGGTGCCGTGGCCAAACGCATCCCGCGCACCGTGCTCGCGCTCCTCGTCGGCGCCGCTCTCGGCCTCGCCGGCGCGGTGATGCAGGGCGTCACCCGGAACCCCTTGGCGGATCCGGGAATTCTCGGAGTCAACATGGGGGCCTCGCTCGCGGTGGTCGTGGGCATGGCGTACTTCGGTCTGTGGACGCAGACGAGCATGATCTGGGTGGCGATTCTCGGAGCGGGCATCGCCGCCCTGTTCGTCTACACCGTCGGCTCTCTCGGGCGCGGCGGCGCGACACCCCTCAAGCTTGCGCTGTCGGGCGCGGCCACGTCGGCGGCCTTCGCGTCGTTCATCACCGCTGTCGTGCTGCCGCGCAACGACATCGCCGGCAGCGTGCGCTCGTGGCAGATCGGTGGTGTCGGCGGCGCGAGCTTCGACGCCGTCGGGCAGGCATTGCCCTTCCTCGCCGTCGGATTCGTGGTCTCGCTCCTTTCGGCGCGCAGCCTCAACTCGCTGGCACTCGGCGACGAGGTCGCGGCCGGTCTCGGTGAGCGAGTCGCGATCGCGCGGGGTATCGCGGCGCTGGGAGCGGTACTGCTCTGCGGCGCCGCGACCGCCATCGCAGGACCCATCGCTTTCGTCGGGCTCGTCGTGCCGCACCTGTGCCGCATGCTGATCGGGGTCGACAACCGATGGCTGCTGCCGTTCTCGGCGCTGACCGGCGCCGCCTTGCTCACCGCAGCCGACATCCTCGGCCGGATAGTGGCGAGGCCCAGCGAGATCGACGTGGGCATCATCACCGCCCTGATCGGGGCACCCTTCTTCATCTACATCGTCCGACGCCAGAAGATACGCGAACTGTGACCGCCACCCTCGATACCTCCACCTCCGGAACCGACACCGTTGCGGCAAACCGCGTTCGGCGGGGACGACGCAGACGCGGCATCATCGCGGTGCTGGTCGTGCTCGTGGCCGCCGCGTTCGCCGCGAGCCTGATGTTCGGCAAGACGTTCTATCCACCGTCCGACGTGATGCGGGTGATCCTGGGGGAGGACGTGCCCGGCGCGTCCTTCACCGTCGGCACACTCCGGATACCTCGCACGGTGCTCGCGGTGGTCGCCGGAATCTGCTTCGGCCTCGGCGGCGTGACCTTCCAGACGATGCTGCGCAACCCACTCGCCAGCCCCGACATCATCGGCATCAGTTCCGGCGCGAGCGCCGCCGCAGCCTTCGCCATCATCGTGCTCTCACTCGGCGGGTCGCAGGTGTCCGCGGTCGCGATCGTGGCGGGCCTGGCGGTCGCGGTGCTGATCTACGCGCTCTCGTTCCGGAACGGTGTGGCGGGCACCCGGCTGATCCTCATCGGCATCGGTATCGCCGCCATGCTCGACAGCCTCACGTCGTACCTGCTGAGCACGGCGGCGACCTGGGACCTGCAGGAGACCACCCGGTGGCTCACCGGCAGCCTCAACGGAACGACGTGGACCGCGACCGTTCCGGTGCTCGTCGCGCTGGCAGTGTTCGGACCGGTGCTGCTCGGTCAGACACGCAACCTGTCGATGCTCCTGCTCGGCGACGACACCGCGCAGGCGCTCGGCGTCCGGGTCGAGCGCACACGCATCGTGCTCATCATCGCCGCCGTGGGGCTGATCGCGTTCGCCACCGCCGCCGCCGGCCCGATCGCCTTCGTCGCGTTCCTGTCCGGGCCCATCGCCGCCCGCATCGTCGGACCGGGCACGTCGCTCGTCGTTCCCGCGGCCCTCGTCGGGGCGCTGCTCGTACTCGTCGCCGACTTCTGCGGTCAGTACGCGTTCGGCACCCGCTATCCCGTCGGTGTCGTGACGGGTGTGCTCGGCGCGCCGTATCTCGTCTACCTCATCATTCGTTCCAACCGCTCGGGAGGCTCGCTGTGACCGCAGCCCACACCCTCGTCGTCGAAGACCTCGAACTCGGATACGGCGGACGTACCGTCGTCGAATCCCTCGATCTGGTGGTGCCGCCGGCAAAGATCACGTGCATCGTCGGGGCCAACGCGTGCGGAAAGTCGACGCTGTTGCGGTCGATGTCCCGCCTGCTCGCGCCGCGCTCGGGGCATGTTCTGCTCGACGGCAAGGACGTGCACCGGCTGCCGGCCAAGCAACTCGCCCGCACTCTGGGTCTGCTCCCGCAGTCGCCGATCGCGCCGGAAGGAATCGTCGTGGCGGATCTGGTCGGACGCGGCCGGCACCCGCATCAACGGGTGCTCTCGCGGTGGAGTCGTGAGGACGATGCCGCGGTGGCGGATGCTCTCGCTGCGACCCACACGACCGAACTGGCCGAGCGGCACGTCGACGAACTCTCCGGCGGGCAGCGGCAGCGTGTCTGGATCGCCATGGCACTTGCCCAGCAGACCGATGTGCTGCTGCTCGACGAGCCCACGACCTTCCTGGACGTGAGCCACCAGATCGAGGTGCTGGATTTGCTCACCGATCTCAACCGGAGCCGGGGCACGACGATCGTCATGGTGCTGCACGACCTGAATCTTGCTGCGCGGTACGCGGATTACCTCGTGGCTATCGCCGCGGGTGATGTCTACGCGGCGGGTGATCCGTCCGACGTTCTCACCACCGAGACCGTGCGGGCGGTGTTCGGGCTCGACAGCCACGTGATCTCCGATCCGGTGTCGGGCAAGCCCCTGATGCTGCCGCTCGGACGCCACCACGTCGCGGAGGGCGCCACGGTCTGAGCGCTCGTTGCGCACTTAGCGCAATACTGATCTAATCACTGGCACCAGTGAAAGGATCGCCATGCTCACATTCCTGAACTCGACGGCGTTCACCGCCCTCGGCGCTCCCACCACGTGGGCGGAGGTCCTCGGTTTCCTCTCCGGTGCGTGGTGCGTGTACCTGGTGGGCCGGCAGTCCGCGCTGAACTGGCCCATCGGCATCGTCAACAACCTGGTCTGGATCTTGCTGTTCGCCACCGCCGGCCTCTACGCGGATTCGGGACTGCAGATCGTCTACATCGGGCTCGCGGTGTGGGGCTGGACCAACTGGGTGCGGGGGCACGACGGTGGGGTGCTGCCCGTGACCGGCACCAGTGGGCGCGAGTGGCTGTGGCTCGTCGGCGCGGGTATCGCCGGCACCGCCGCGCTGACCGTCCTGCTCGACACCGCCACCCCGTCGACCGTGCCGTTCTGGGATGCGGCCACCACCGTCCTCTCGCTGCTCGCGACGTGGGGCCAGGCCACCAAGCGGTGGGAGTCGTGGCTGCTGTGGATCGCCGCCGATCTGATCTACATCCCGCTCTATCTGCACAAAGGTCTCACCCTGACCGCACTGCTCTACATCGGTTTCCTTCTGCTCTGCGTACGCGGCCTCATCGCCTGGCGCAGCACCCGCGTGAGGACGCCCGAGTTCGCACGGGGGGCGTGATGTACCGGCACGCGCTCGTCATCGGCAAGTTCTACCCGCCGCACATCGGGCACCACCATCTGGTGCGCACCGCGGCACGGGTGGCCGACCGTGTCACCGTGGTCGTCATGGCGTCCGCCGCAGAGTCGATCCCGCTGGACCGGAGAGTGGCGTGGATGCGCGAGACGCATCGCGCCGACCGCGGAGTCACCGTCACCGGAATCGTGTGCGACGCCCCGATGGACTTCGGCTCGGACGCTGTGTGGGCGGCGCAGGTCGCCTGCATGCGCGCCGCGGTGCGGACGGTCACCGGCATCCCGGTCGACGCGGTGGTCTCCAGCGAGAAATACGGTGACGAACTGGCGCAACGCTTTTCGGCGACCCACGTGTGCGTCGACGTCGATCGCATCGCGTATCCGGTATCCGGAACGGCGTGTCGCGCCGATCTCGCGGGATGCTGGGACCACCTCGACTCGCCTGCCCGCGCGGGTCTGACGACGCGCATCGTGGTTCTCGGTGCCGAATCCACCGGCACGACGACGGTGAGCCGCGCGTTGTCGGAGCGCTACCGTGCCCGCGGCGGGGTGTGGGAGCGGACTCGGTGGGTGCCGGAGTACGGGCGACAGGTCACCGTGGACACCCTCGCTCGAATGAAAGAGCGTGATCCGGCCGCGTCGATGCACGCCCTCACCTGGACCGGCGACGACTTCGCGCACATCGCCGCGGAGCAGACCCGCCTCGAGGAGGAGGCGGCACGGACCGGATCACCGGTGCTTCTATGCGACACCGACGCGGTCGCGACCACCGTCTGGGAGCGGCGATACCTCGGCACGGAGAGCCGGCGCGCGTGGACGGAGGTCGCCGACCGGGATGCCCTCTACCTCGTCACCGATCACGTGGGAGTCCCGTTCGTCCAGGATGGGATCCGCGACGGGGAAGACATCCGGGCGGAGATGACGGAGTGGTTCGTCGAGATGCTCACGGCGACCGGCCGGTCGTGGGTGCTGCTCACCGGAACCCTCGCCGAACGCGTGCGGTTGGGGGAGCGGGTGATCGACCAGGCGCTCGGGCTGCGGATGAAGTTCGGCGCTCCGCTGTCGGCCGACCTGCCGTCCGGGGAGGTGGGCTGAGCCGCGGCCGAGCGTTTTGGTCAGTACACGTGACGGATCGCGTCCAGTGCATTCGTGCAGGGGATGTGGGCGGCACGCAACGCATCGACCATCCGCGACGGCGTGCCCGACGCCGTGCTGTCGAGGACACCACCGGGCGCTACCGCCCAGACGACCTCGCCGGGTTCGAACTTGCGGGTGGGGACCAGTCCCCGCTGAGGAGCAAGATCGCGCAACGCACTCCATTGCGCGACTTCTCCGGCGTCGGGATGGCCGATGAACAGCAACCGGTCGTGTGCCACGATGAGCCCTTCTTTGTTCCGCTTAGCTTCGGTAGGGATGTCGCGCCGAATGTGTTCTTCGTTACATCCGGCGTGAGACCGCGACGACAGCGGCCTCCGGCTTTGTCCCGAAACCGTCCTGCTGGGACGGCGCCGGGACATACCGTGATCCGGTGACGTGCGGTTCGACGACCCTGGACGGCCGGGCATCGTGACGGCGTGGGTGCTCCACGTCGACCTCGACCAGTTCATCGCTGCCGTCGAGGTTCTGCGTCGGCCCGAACTGGCGGGAAAGCCGGTGGTGGTCGGTGGCCGCGGCGATCCGACGGAGCGGGGTGTCGTCTCCACCGCGTCGTACGAGGCGCGTGAACACGGTGTGGGATCCGGGATGCCGCTGCGCGTCGCGGCGAAGAAGATCCCGGATGCGATCTTTCTTCCGGTCGACAAGGACGCGTACAACGAGGTCTCGGACGTGGTGATGAGCACCCTGCGCAGCTTCGACGCCGTCGTGGATGTGCTGGGGTGGGACGAGGCGTTCCTCGGCGTCGAGACCGACGACCCGGAGTCGTTCGCGCGCAGCGTCCAAGCCGGCGTTCTGGATGCGACCGGGCTGCACTGCTCGGTCGGCATCGGGGACAACATCCTCCGCGCCAAGATCGCCACCGGGTTCGGGAAGCCGCGCGGAGTCTTCCGCCTCACCCGCGACAACTGGTTCGCGGTGATGGGGGAGCGCGACCCCGCAGCACTGTGGGGTATCGGTTCTCGCACCGCGAAGAAACTCGCCGCGCACGGCATTCACACGGTCCGTGAACTCGCTGAAGCCCCGGTCGATGTCATGGCGCAAAATTTCGGGCCGAAGATCGGTCCGTGGCTGGTCGGTCTCGGTCGCGGGGCGGCCACCGCGACGGTCACGGGGGAGCCATGGGTGGCCAGGTCGCACAGTCGAGAGACCACGTTCCAGCACAATGTCGCCGATTGGGACGAACTCGCGCAGCACGTACGGCGGCTCGCTGCCCAGGCGACAGACGATATTCGTGCCGAGAACAGGGAGGGCGTCCGTGTCGGCCTGAAGATCCGGTACGCACCCTTCATCACGCACACGGCGAGCGCGCCGCTTCCCGGACCGACGTTCGACGCCGACCGGATCGGGGACGCGGCCGTCGCTCTGCTCGATCGGTTCGATCACGAACGCGAGGTGCGTCTGGTGGGCGTCCGGGTCGAAATGACCCCTCCGCGTTAGACCGGAGCGGTGAACCGTTCGGCGGGTGCGCCTTTCAGGAGTCCAGGGGGAAGAGAGCGACCCGTGAGCACGAGCAGCAGGTGCTGCGCGTCGCCGCTGACGGTGTCCCCCGATCCGTACTCCCAGTCGTGATCGTCGGCGCACAGGCGGATGCCGTCCAGGTCGGCTCCGAAGTAGCGGACACTCTCCGGTGAGACCGACCCGAGCAGCATCGCGATCCGCTCGTCCGGCACCCGCCGGTCGGCTCCGAGGGCGACGGTGATGTCGAGTCCGTGGATCACTTCGTGCCACAGCGCGGCGGAGGAGTCGCTGCGCGGTGGCTGCCAGGGATGCGCCACATTGCTGCGCAGGCACTCGAGCAGTTCGGTATCGGTCATCGCTCGCGCGTCCGCGCGGGCGCACGCGTCGGCGGCACGATCGAAGTCCCCGCGTGCCTTGAGCATGGCGAGCAGGAGCCGCGGTATGCCGTATCGGTACGGCATCGTCGTGTGCGCGACCACCTCTCGGACTCTCCATCCGCGGCACAGGGACGGGGCGCTCCACTGTTCCTCGGTGAGTTCTTCGAGCACGGAGACGAGATCGCGTCGTTCGGCTTCGACGAGCGGGTGTGCGGTCGCGGGCATGAGTGGGTCCTTCCGTCGATGGGGCCCGTACGGACTCTCTGCGTCCGTGCACGTACCGACTCGTGCGGGCGCGGGAAGTCATCGTTCGCACGAGTGACCTGCGCTGGCACACTGGGACCGGTGCACGCGCAAACCGCTCCCCGGACCAGGGGACCCCTTCGACCGGCCGAAGCAGCCGCTGCGGCGGTGTTCGGATCACTGACCGCGGTGCTGACCGTGATCACCGGATTCGTTCCGGTCGGGGTGGCGCAGGTGCTCGTGGCATTGCCGATCGCATTTCTCGCAGCTGCCGGACGGGTGCGATCCGTGGTCGCGGCCACTGTCGCGTCGGGTGTCGTGGCCCTCATCGCGGCGGGACCGTTCGCGGTGGCCACCGTGTTCGTCCTCGCAGCGGTGGGGGCGCTCGTCGGATTCGCCGACCGAAGGTGGGGCAAGTCGGCGGTGTTCGTCATCTTCGCGGGCGCCGTGCCGATCGGTCTGCTGCTTGCCGCCGGGGTGATCGGTCTGCTGCTTCTGTTCGAGCAAACCAGAGTGTTGCTGCTCGATGCGCTCGCGTCGTCGATGCGGGGAACGGTCCGGGCGTTCGAAGCCGCGGGAGCCGGCGACGACTTCGTCCGCACCTTCGAGCAGACCATCGACCTGATGGTGCGTTTGTGGTGGGTGTGGATCGGCAGCGCCGTGGTGGTCGGCATCGTCGGCACCGCTCTGCTGTGCTTCGGGATCTTCCGGCTCGTGTCGATGCGCAGCACGTGGAGTACACAGTCGGCCGAGTGGCCGTCCGGCGCCCACTCCGGTGAGCCGAACCCTCTCCCGGTGGCGCTTCGCCTCGTCACCTACCGCTATCCCGGTGCGAGCGTCGACGCGCTGTCCGACATCGACCTCACGATCGGTCCGGGCGAGTTCGTGGCGGTGGTCGGCAGGAACGGGTCCGGGAAATCGACACTCGCGCGCATCCTCGCCGGTCTCGAGCCCACCGCCGGGCTCGTCGACCGGCCCGGCCCCGTCGGCCTCGGGCAACCCGGTGGCACCGTGACGGTGTTCCAGCATCCCGAAAGCCAAGTGCTCGGCCGCACGGTCGAGGAAGACCTGCGCTGGGGAATCGACGACGTCGACGCCGAGGCGGTGCTCGCGAGGGTGGGTCTCGCCGGCATGGAGGACCGGCCCACCGAAGACCTCTCGGGTGGTCAGCTTCAGCGACTCGCCCTGGCCGGTGCGCTCGCCCGCCGCCCGTCGCTCCTCATCGCCGACGAGATCACCGCGATGGTCGACGCCGCCAGCCGGTCGGCGCTGATCGACCTGCTGGCCGAGGTTGCCAGAGAAGGCACCACCGTCGTGCTCGTGACGCATCTCGACGACGAGGCGGCTGCGGCCGATCGCGTCGTGCATCTTGCGGGAGGACGGATCGTAGCGGCACCCGCCGCGGAACCGCGTCCCGCGACGGTGGTCGCCGCCGCGCCGACGTTCCCGCAACCCGACCTCGAACTCCGCGACGTCACCTACACCTACGCGGACCGCACACCGTGGGCACACACCGCGCTGCGCGACGTGACTCTTACCGTGTGCCGTGGGGAGGGCGTGCTGGTGGTGGGTGCGAACGGCTCGGGCAAATCCACACTCGCGTGGATCATGGCGGGGCTGTACCGGCCCACACGCGGATCTTGTCTCCTGCAGGACACTCCCACGGCGGACCTGCGCGGCGACGTCGGGTTCGTCTTCCAGCAGGCCCGGTTGCAGCTTCAGCGTCCGACGGTCGCGAAGGAGATTTCGGAGGTGGCGGGCCTGCCCCACACCGACCGGCACTACGTTGCGGCGGTGCTGCACCGGGTCGGGCTCGGACCCGATCTCGTGGACCGCCCGATCGACCGGCTCAGCGGTGGTGAGATGCGGCGGGTCGCACTCGCGGCTCAGCTCGCGCGCACTCCCCGCGTCCTGATACTCGACGAGCCCCTGGCGGGCCTGGACGTGCCCGGACGCCGCGAACTGGTGTCGATCCTCGCTCACCTGCGAGCGGTCGACCACGTCACGATCGTGGTCATCTCCCACGACCTGCACGGAATGGAAGAGGTGTGTTCACGCACCGTGGTGCTCGAGGCGGGACGGATCGTGGACCAGATCGGTGTGGTGACGACATGAAAGAACGTGGCACGAAAGATCAGCGCCGGCCGCTGATCCTGTTGCGGCCCGTACCGCGTGTCACCGCACTTCACCGAGTCTGGGCGGGCACGAAGATCCTGGCGGCCGTCGCGCTGTCGGTCGTCGTGAGTTTCATCCCCTCCTGGACGGCGCTCGGGATCATTGCGGCGGTTCTCCTGACCGGCCTGCTGGTGGCCCGTATTCCGCGAGGAGTGGTCCCCACGATTCCGTGGTGGGTGTTCGCTTTCCTGGCCTTCGGTGCCGCGCTCAACGTTGCCGGTGGCGGACTGACGAGCTACGTGCGGGCGTTGCTGCTGGGGGTGTGCCTGCTGGTGCTGGCGTCGCTGGTCGGCTGGACGACGAGTCTGTCGCAACTGGTCGACGCCCTGCCTGTCCTCTTGGCACCGTTGCGGTTGCTGCGGCTCCCCGTCGACGAGTGGGTGACGGTGTGCGCGCTCGCGCTGCGGATGTTGCCGACGATCCGCGGCGAGATGCGCATGCTCTTCGCTGCACGCCGGTTGCGCGGACGGCCCGGCATCCGCAATCCCAGGGGGTGGTGGCCCGAACTGATCGACACGGTGGGCGCGGTGGCGTCGGTGTCCATGCGGCAGGTGCGCGACCTCGGCGACGCCTTGTCGGTGCGGGGCCCGCGTCCCGTCGTCCGGACCCGGCCCCGCCTCGGCGCGGGGGACGCGGTGACCGTCCTGATCGTGGGCGCGGCGTGCGCGGCGATCGTGGTCTGGGGCTGAGCGACGTCAGTTCGCCTGGGCGGACAGGCGAGTCAGGAGGGTCGGGACACCGGGGCCGTCGAGGTGGTCGCAGTAGGCGGGGCGACCGGCCATGACCATGGTCAGGGCGAGAGTCGTCCCGGTGACCGCCGGACCGGAACCGGCAGCGAACGTGCTGTCCGAGGCCTCGACCCGCAGACCGTCCACGGTGCTCCGGCTGTCGACCGCGAAGTTGCGTCGCGCGTAGAACTCGGCCACCGGGCGGACCACCTCGGGTGAGGGTGTGTAGGGCAGCCCCAGCGGATGCCGGATGTCCTGGGAGTGGACGATCACCTCACCGAGCCACGCCGCCGCCGGTCCGGGTGGCGCGGCCGTCGCAGCAACGACGTTGTCGAAGCGGCCGAGCGTCTCCGCGGGCGTGGCACCTTTGTGCTCGGCCATCCGGCGAGCGTTGTGGCGGTCGAAGTCGAACCGTGCACCCAGCACGCTTCGGTACCAGCGCATCGGCCCGATGCTCGCGACTGCGGTGAGATGCGCGAGAGTTTCTTCGACGGTCCACCGATCACACAGCGACTGCGTTGCCCACTGCGTGTCGTCGATCTCGGTCAGGTCGGCCGCGAGTGCGGCACGTTCGGCGCGGATGAGGGACCACGTGTGGGCGTTGCGTCCGAACATCGGGACCTCCCGTGGGTCAGGCGCTGGTCTTCTGGGCGCGCCGCGAGCGGACCCGGCGCTGCACCCCGTAGCCGACGACCACGACGACCACCGCGAGGACAACGTACTGGAGGATCTCCGCGTACGGCTCGACCTTCTGCCAGTTCTCCCCGAGCTGATAACCAGCGAACACGAAGATCGTGTTCCACACCAGACTGCCCGCGGTGGTGAAGGCGGTGAACTGCCACAGCGGCATTCGCGTTACACCAGCGGGAATCGAGATGAGGCTCCGGAAGACGGGAACCATGCGGCCGAAGAACACGGCCTTGCGCCCGTGCTTGCGGAACCACTCCGCCGTGCGGTCGAGGTCCTCCACGTCGACGAGGGGAAGTTTGTCCATCACTTTCCGCAGGCGGTCCTCACCGACCCACCGTCCCAGCGAGTACAACCCGAGCGCCCCGAGCACCGAGCCGAGGGTCGTCCAGAACAGCGCCCCGAACAACGTGAAGCTGCCGAGACTCGCAGCGAACCCGGCAAGAGGAAGGATGACCTCGCTGGGAAGCGGAGGAAAAAAGTTCTCGAGAGCGATCGCGAGACCGGCCCCGACACCGCCCAGCCGATCCATCAGGTCGAGCGCCCATCCGGCGAGTCCGTCGGTGGGCGCTGATGGAGAATCCGCAACACTCATCCGGTCAAGGTTACCGATCGGCTACGAGACGACTCGGCCGGGCGGGTGAGCGCCTTCTTCGCCAGGCGAGCCACGCGGGAAAGTTTGACCCGGTCGGTGCCGGGGAACCGGCCGACCGGCGTCGGAGCGTCGGTGCCTCGATCACCCGAGGGACGCGAGCAAGGTCCGGCATGCCTGTTCACAGCGCCGGCACGCGTCGGCGCAGATCCTGCAGTGCTCGTGGTGAGAGCTGTGCCGGTCGCATTCGTCTCCACACGCCTTGCACGCCGCAGCACAGGCTTCGAGGACCGCTCGAGTCACCGAGGCGTTGTCGCCGGTCTGCCGGGACAGCACCCGGCCGGTCGCTTCGCAGAGGTCGGCGCAGTCGAGATCGGTGCGAATGCACTGGGTCAGTTCTGCGACCGATTCCTCGGCCAGACACGCATCGGCACATGCCGTACAGGTCTGCGCGCATTCGACGCACGCCTCGATGCACGCAGCCAGTTTCTCGTGGTCGATCGCGCCCATGTCGTGCGGGTAGGTGCCGAGCATGCTCGCTGCGGTGCTCATGAAGAGTTCTCCTCTCGTCGTTTCCGGGGAGTGGATCACCGCCCGGGTCGACGGGTTGCGTACCCGAAGAAGTCGCGCTCTAACGGACGAATCGGATCTTCGTGGTTACTAGGAGGGCTTCGATTCCGACCGGTGCGTTGCGCGGATCGTCGGTGGCACGGGCCGGCGGTCCGCTAATGTACTCGAGTACATTCACGGCGTGAAAGGTAGTGGCTCGCAGGGTGAGTCCGGGTTCGTATGGCCGAGAAGATCGACTTCAAGAAGACGCTCGACGCCTACCGCGCGACGCGCGGTGAATTCCGCATCCTGGACGTGCCGGACATGCGGTACCTCATGATCGATGGCGTCGGCGACCCGAACACCTCACCTGCCTTCGCCGACGCGATCGAGTCGCTCTACCCCGTGGCGTTCACGCTGAAATTCGCGAGCAAGCGTGAGCTCGGCCGTGACTATGTCGTCCCGCCGCTGGAGGGGCTGTGGTGGTCGGAGGACATGGCGTCGTTCACCTCTGCACGCGACAAATCCCACTGGAACTGGACGTTGATGGTCATGGTTCCGGAATGGATCGAACGCGACCTGGTCGCCGCCGCCGTCGACCGGGTTGCCGCGGCGAGCACGCCGGTGCGACTCGGCGACGTCCGCCTCGAACCCCTCGCGGAGGGGCGGTGTGTGCAGACGCTCCACGTCGGATCGTTCGACGACGAAGCGGACGTCCTCGCGGAACTGCACGACGAGTTCGTCCCGGGCAACGGGCTGCGCATGGTCGGTAAGCACCACGAGATCTACCTGAGCGACTTCCGCAGGACCGCGCCGGAAAAGCTGCGCACCATCCTGAGGCAACCGGTCGGGGCTGCCCGGGAGTGAAGCGGACGGCATCTGCTCCTACACTTCGGCGACATGCATGACGGGAGAGCTGCCGTGGATCTGTCCGATGTCGACGCGTTGAGTTTCGATTGCTACGGCACATTGATCGACTGGGAGACGGGCATCGCCGCCGTCCTCGCGCCGTGGGCACAGGACGCCGGACTGGAACTGTCGGACGAGGAATTGCTTCTCGCGTACGCCGAGAACGAGGCGCAGGCCGAGCGCGACACTCCCGACGCGTTGTACCCCGCGATCCTCGCCGAGGCATTTCGGCGCACCGGCGCGGCACTCGGCGCGGAAGTCTCCGACGAGTGGGCGGCGCGGCTCGGCGCATCCGTTCCGGACTGGCCGGCGTTCCCGGACTCCGCCGAGGCCCTCGCGGAACTGGCCGAGGACTACACCCTGATCATCGTGTCCAATGTCCATCGCGACGGCTTCGCCGGTAGCAACGCGCGCCTCGGCGTCGAGTTCGACAAGATCATCACCGCCGAGGACGTGCAGGCGTACAAACCTGCTCTCGACCACTTCGAGGCGCTCGACGACGCCCTCACCGAATTCGGGATTCCGCGCGAGCGCCTCCTGCACGTGGCGCAGTCGCTGTTTCACGACCATGTCCCCGCCACCCGGCGAGGACTGCGCTCGGTATGGATCAACCGGCGCCACGACCGCCCGGGGTGGGGTGCAACACCGGCACCCACAGGCCAATACGCCTACGATCTCGAATTCCCGACCATGCAGGCATTCGCGGATGCGGCCCGCGCCGCGAAAGCCCGTGGCCCGGCACAGCACTGAGGAGCGTCGTCAGCGGGCGATGCCGTAGAACCGTTCGACCCGCACCCGCAACAGCAGGCGTCCCTCCGCAACCATGGCATCCCGGAACTCATCCCAGTCGGGGTGATCGCCCTGCACCGCCCGGTACAGCGCGACGAGCTCATCGACGGTGGTGTCGTGGGGATCCGCTGCCACATCGGACAATTCGGCGTGTCCTTCGGCTACGGCGTACGACCAGCCGTCCCGAGTGTCGACGAACACGCTCACGCGCGGGTCCCGCCGTATGTTGCGGGTTTTCGCCCGCGTGTCGGTGATCGAGACCGAGAACGTCCGCGCGAGGAGGTCGTAGGAGTACACGATGTTCGAGAGCTGTGGCCGACCGTCGTGTTTCAGGGTGGCGAGCGCCGCGATACCGCTGGATCCGAACAGTGCCTCGAGCGGCACCTCCGACTCTCGGCTCATGTGGGTCCTTCCTGATCGCGGTAGGTCCTGTGAACACATCTTGCCGCGCTGGCAGCTTCGCGCGGGGGCGGAAATCGTTATCTGCCAACGTAAGCATGCGGGATGCCCGGTGTCTGCCGCTCCGTTTCAACCTGGGTGATGTCGGACGGTGTCACGAATGCACTGTGCGAGATGTCGGCAGGTCTGTCGGACAGGAACACCCGGTGTGCTGCGCGCACTGGGTGCAGCTCGTCGACGTTCGGCTGGGTGAGAACCTGATCGACTCCGGATCATGAGAGTCTCGGACCGGTACGTGCACGGGCCACGGACGAGAGGATCGAGATGCTGGATTACACCAGGTACTGCGGGGAGATCACCGCACAGACCGAGTTGCTGTGCTCGGTGCTGCCGGGGCGGGACATGAATACCCCGGTGCCGACGTGTCCGGGCTGGAATGTGGGACAGCTCGTGCGGCATGTGGGATACGGCCACCGCTGGGCTGCCGAGGCAGTGCGTACCGGAGCGACGACGCCACCGGACGACTCGGCGATGCGTGAGCTGTCCTCGTACGTCGACGAAGATCCTGATCAGCTGGTGCCGTGGTTGCTTGCGGGCGCACTCGATCTGGAATCGTCTCTGCGCGAGGCAGGTCCCGAGCGGAAGGTCTGGACCCCGACGCCGGTCGGCCCGCAGACCTCGCAGTTCTATGCGCGACGCTTCACCCAGGAGACTGCAGTGCACCGTGCCGATGCCGTGCTGGCGCTGGGCGAGGGGTTCGATCTCAGCCACGATGTCGCACTCGACGCCGTCGACGAGTGGCTCGATCTTGCTGTGGTGACGTGGCCGAGGATGAGCGACCGCCGGCACGCGCTGCACGGACCCGATAGCACTCTCCATTTCCACGCGACCGATTCGCATGCGGAGTGGGTCGTGGACCTCACCGGCGACGAGTTCGTCTGGCGCCGTGCGCACGAGAAGAGTGCGGTGGCGGTGCGGGGACCGTTGGTCGAGTTGATGCTGGTGCTTTATCGCCGACGAGCAGTCGCCGACGCCGAGGTCGAGGTGTTCGGCGATGCCGCGCTGCTGGATTCATGGCTCGATGTGGTCGCGTTCGGCTGAACGGTCAGAGAATGTCCCGCAGGATGCCGGCGAGTTCCCGGGGCGCGTCGCTCTGTACGGAATGCCCGGAGCCCGGTACCACGTGCACATCCAGCCCGGGGACGCGTCGACGCGCCTCGTCGACGTCCTCTTCGGTGACGTAGGCCGAAGCGCCACCGCGCACCAGCGAGACGGGTCCGTCTAGTGCGGCGAGGTCGTCCCACAGCGGGGTGAAGTCGCGCATGGTGCGCATCCGGTCGTAACGCCACTCCCATCGTCCGTCGCTGCGCTGCCGCGTGTTGTGGACGACGCCGCGCCGGATCGACGACGGTGATCGGTGCGGTGCCGCCGCGGCGGTGAGGGCGACGATCTCGTCGAACGTGTCGAAGACGGCCGGTCCCGCCGCGAGAGCGACGGTTCCGCGTTGATTTTCGGCCATGCCCTGGTGCCGCCGGAACGATGCCGGGGTGACGTCGACGAGGACGGTGCGGCGCACGAGTTCCGGTGCGAGGGAGCCGAGCCGGAGGGCGGTCAAGCCCCCGAGCGACATGCCGACCACGGCCTCCGCACGAGGCGCCCAGCGGCGGACGGCGTGCGCCACCGCTTCGGCGTTCGGCCACGGCGAGTAGTCGCCGTCGTCGCGCCAGGAGGAGTGGCCGTGACCGGGGAGGTCGACGGCGAGCGCGGGCACCCCGAGTGCGAGGACCACCGAGTCCCAGGTGTGTGCGTTCTGGGCTCCGCCGTGCAGGAACACGAGGCGGGGAGAGACGTCGCCCCACAGCAGCGCGCTGGTGTGCCCGCCGTCGTGTTCGGCGCGCACCCGCCGCACGGTCGGCGGTACGGGGAGTTCGAGGCCCAACTCCGCGGCGTTCTCGGGAAGCAGCGCGAACTCGTCGGTGCGGTGCGGATCCATGAGGACTTCTCTACGCGACTACCGGGCGAGAAGCCAGATGTGGCTCGGCGCGAACGGAACCGCATGTTGTCAGGGAGTGGAGCGCGGCAGGGACGATCGCGCTGCGAGGCGCGGGCTCCGTCATGCCCCGGAGGACGGTCCGGAGTAAAGATCGGCGAACGCGCCGGGCGTCACGCCCACGGCGTTCTTGAAGTCGCGCACGAAATGCGGTTGGTCGGCGTACCCGAGGACGGCGGCGACCTCGGACAGCGAACCGGACTTCTCGCGCAGGCGGCCCGCGGCCTCCTGGAGGCGCCGCCGCTGGATCAGCCATTTCGGGGTAAGTCCGATGCGCCGGTGGACGAGTCGCTGCAGCGCGCGCTCGGAGAGACCGAATTCGTTGCGTACCTGTTCTACGCGCAACACGTCCGGGTTGTCCTCCACGAACGCCACGACACGGTTGACGAGGCGGCCCTCGTCGTCGACCGGCAGGTAGCGCCGGAAGACCTCGTCGTAGACGCCCATCACCGCGTGGTGAGCCTCGGGGGACCGCGGATCGCGGCGCATCATCTCGCGCACCCGATCGACGACACGGACGCCCGCGTCGCCGAGGACCTCCGGCACCTCCACGATCCGGTCGGTGAACGACGCGAGTGGCCCACCGGCCACGAGGGCACCCGCCGCGGGGGCGAGCATGACACCGGCGGCCCAGCCCTCACCTGTCAGAACGGTGGTCGACAAACCGGACTCGACACCGTAGAAGCGGGCGTAGTCCTCAGTGATCACGACCAGGCATACGGGATACCGCAGCACGTGCTGCGGAGCCTCCCGACCCGGAGGGACCCGCCACACGGGAATCCAGTAGCGCCGGACCACGTCGCCCAGATCGGGGGATGCCGGGTATCGGAAGATGGTGTGCGTTGTGTCGTTCGGGTGTCTCAAGTGTGCGCGCTCGATCGGCTCGCCGTCGTCTGGCTTTCCGGAGTCCCCGGTGTCGGATTTCATCAATACCTCGCACTGGGCGATCGATAGCGTCGCACCCATGAATACAACAGCGATCCGACACAGCGAAGCAGAACAGCGACTCGGCGCGGTCGTGGGCGCGTTGAAGGCCGAGGACTGGGACCGTCCGTCACCGTGCGAGGGGTGGACCGCGCGCGACGTCCTGAGTCATATCATCGATACCCAACGCGAATTCTTCACCGGCCGCGACCTCGACCTCGGTGATCGGCCCTCCCTCGACGACCCGGCCGGCGCATGGCAGAAGCACAACGCCCGGGTGGCGGACATCGTCGCGGACGACGCCCTCGTGAACACGCCCTATGACGGGTACTTCGGACCCACGACCATCGGAGCGACCTTCGACCAGTTCTACGTCTGGGACATGATCGTGCATCGATGGGACCTCGCCACCAGCGCAGGCCTCGAGGAGACGTTCAACGAGGCCGAACTCGAGCGGATCGAGGCCGGAGCGGACAGTTTCGGCGACTCGCTCTACATGGACGGGGTGTGCGCACCGGGTGTCGAGGCACCGGAGGGCGCCGACCGGTCGACTCGAGTGCTCGCGCGCCTGGGGCGCCGTCGCCCCGACGCCGTGTGAGAGTGCGGGACACGGCCGGCTCGCGGCCCGGCCGTTAGTCTCGGGCGTATGAGCGAACCGATCGTGGTGTCCGGACCCGTGCGTGAGGCGCTGGCCGAACGTCGCCCCGTAGTCGCGCTCGAATCGACCATCTTCACGCACGGCCTGACCCGGCCCCGAAACGTGGCGGTCGCACTGGCCGCCGAGCAGCAGTTGCGTGACGCGGGTGCTGTCCCGGCAACCGTGGGCGTCGTCGACGGGGTCCCCACGGTCGGCCTCTCCGAGGAGCAGATCGTCACACTCGGAGACGCCGAGAGCGAGGTGGTCAAGGTCGGGATACGCGACCTGCCGATGGCCGCGCTCAAGCGGACACAGGGCGGCACAACGGTCGCCGCGACCGCGTTTCTCGCGCATCACGCCGGGATCGGGGTATTCGCCACCGGCGGTCTCGGCGGCGTACATCGAGGCGCCGCCACCACCTTCGACGAAAGCGCGGACATCGTTGCGCTGGCGTCGATTCCGATTCTCGTTGTGAGCGCCGGTGTCAAATCGGTCCTCGATGTCCCCGCCACGCTCGAACGTTTCGAAACACTCGGGGTGGTGGTCGCCGGGTACCGCACCGCCCGCTTCCCCGGGTTCTACGTGCGGGACAGCGGCTGCGTCGTCGACGACATCACTTCACCCGAAGACGCGGCAGCGCTCGCCCGCGCCCGCGACGCTCTCGGGCTCCGTTCGGCGGTGGTGGTGGGCAATCCTGTGGACGCGTCGGCTCAGGTGGACCCGGAGTTGCACGACCGGGTCCTCGTCGAGGCGGAGCGTGAGGCAGCGGGCTCGGGGCTTCGCGGCAAGAGTCTCACTCCGTTCCTGCTCGAGCACATGCACCGCGCGACGGACGGCCGTACGCTCGAGACGAATATCGCCGCGTACCAGGGCAATGTCGCTCTCGGCGCGGCGATCGCGAGGGCATTGGTGTCCTGACACGCGCACGTCACCGCACCCGGAAATGTCGCCGCACCGGAAATGTCACTGCAGCAGAAATGCGGTGGTGGCGGGTGGCAGCGCGACGTCGCGTCGCCGGTAGATTTCGGCCGGGCGGCCGGTGCCTTCGCGGCGGAGTTCGCCCGTGGGTTCGAGCCCGTGCAGCAGATGCCGCCGGAACGTGTCCTTGGGGTAGCGGCGGTCGAAGACGATTTCGTAGAGACGGCGCAGATCCAGCACGGTGAACTCGTCGCCGAGAAACCGGGCCGGGTCCACGGCGGCCGAGTACCGCGCCCGCAGGTCGTCGACGGCCAATTCCACGATGGTGGCGTGGTCGAATGCGAGATCGGCGGTGCCGGTGACGGGGGTGAGCCGGGCTTCGGCCGGGATCTCGGCGACGGGAACGGCCGCTCCGTGCGCCATCGACAGCACCCACCCTCGATCGTCGCGTCCTGGGTCGTCGAGCATCGCGAGCTGGTGGAACTCGATCCCCGAGAGCGAGGCCTTGTCGCGCAGAGCCCGGCGAGCCGCGTCGGCGAGCCGTTCTCCGGGACGGAGAAACGTCCCGGGAAGTGCCGATGTGCCGTCGGGTCGCTCGATGACCAGTACTTTCAGCGTTTCGTCGACGGTGAGTACCGCGACGTCCACCGCCACGGACGGGCGCGGATAGTCGGTGAGGGACTTGCCCCGAGGATCGGTCCAGGCCTGCATCTCCCCATTCAATCAAATGTGCGCTAATATTTGCGCAGAATTGATCGAAGGGGAGACGGTATGAGGCTGACGACAGCACAGAACGACCGGGCGGCAGGGGTCCTGCTCGCCACCGCAGCGGGTGACGCACTCGGCGCGGGCTACGAATTCACCTATCCCACTCCGGAGACAGCGATCCGCATGATCGGTGGGGGACTCGGTCCGTTCGCTCCCGGTGAGTGGACGGACGACACGTCCATGGCGCTCGCGATCGCGGAGGTTTCCGCCACCGGAGCCGACATCGGTGCCGGCGACGGACTCGACGCCGTCGCCGCCGGGTTCGCACGCTGGTATGCGTCCGGGCCCAAGGACATCGGAAACCAGACCCGCGCGGTGCTGAGTACAGCGCAGCCGACCGCAGCGTCGATGACCGAGCGGGCGCGCGCCCTCCCCGGCAGGAAGGGCGGCAACGGGTCGCTCATGCGGACCGCGCCTGTGGGGATTGCCTACCTCGCCGACGGCGAGCGATGTGTCGCGGCAGCCCGCGACATCAGTCGTCTCACGCACGACGATCCCGAGGCCGTCGAGGCATGCATGCTGTGGTCGTTCGCGATCCGGCACGCCGTCCTCCACGGCACGTTCGACGGCGTCGACGCCGGTCTGGAAACGCTGCCGGGAGACGCGGCACGGCGCTGGTCGACCTTGCTCGACGATGCCCGCACAGCTTCCGACCCGCGGGTCTTCGACAACAACGGGTGGGTGGTCCATGCGCTGCAGACGGCGTGGTGGGCCGTGTGCCATGCCGACGCGACCGGCCCCGGTCATCTTCCCCAGGCACTCGAACTCGCCGTACGTGCCGGGCACGACACCGACACCACCGCGGCGATCGCCGGCGGGCTGCTCGGCGCCCGGTGGGGTGCGTCGGCGGTACCCGCGCAGTGGCAGCGGATCCTGCACGGCTGGCCCGGGTACCGGTCGCAGGACCTCGTACGCCTCGCCTTGCACACCGCATGGGCGGGCGCGGGCGACGACCGCCACCGGCCCGACGCCGAGATCGACTACGCGCAGTTTCTCGTCGAGGAGTGACTCGGCCCGCTCGTTGGGGTAGACATCCTTCGGACCGAATTGTGACGAAGGGATCCACGTGGCCGCACACATTGCTCTTCCCCGCGTGATGCGGATCGGCGGAGGCGCCGTCGACGAGATCGGTGAGGTGGTGGCCGGGCTGGGGCTGTCCCGGCCGCTCGTGGTGACCGACCGGTTCATGGTCGGGACCGGCGCAGTGGATCGCATGGTGTCACGGCTCGGCGCGGCCGGACTCGCAACGGCGGTGTTCGCCGATACCGTTCCCGATCCCACCACCGACTCCCTCGTCGCGGGTCTCGAGGCAGTCGCCGCCCACGACGCCGATTGCGTCATCGGTTTCGGTGGCGGCAGCCCGATGGACACCGCCAAGGCGCTCGGGTTGCTGGCCGTCCACGGTGGGCAGATGAGCGAGTACAAGGCCCCCCGCATCAACAACGGTCCGGCGCTACCTGTCGTCGCGGTTCCGACCACGGCCGGGAGTGGTTCGGAGGCAACGCAGTTCACCGTGATCAGCGACAGTGTCACCAACGAGAAGATGCTGTGCCCGGGCGCGGCGTTCCTGCCGATCGCGGCGGTGGTCGACTACCGGCTGACGTTGACGATGCCTCCGCGACTGACTGCCGACACCGGGGTCGACGCGCTCACCCACGCGATCGAGGCGTACGTCAGCAAGAAGTCCACTCCGTTTTCGGACACGTTGGCCCTCGCTGCGATCGAGACCATCGGAAGAGTTCTGCGACGCGTCTACGTGAACGGCAACGACGAAGACGCCCGGGAGCAGATGATGCTCGCGGCCACCCAGGCGGGGATCGCGTTCTCGAACTCGAGCGTCGCCCTCGTCCACGGGATGAGCCGGCCGATCGGCGCGCATTTCCACGTCGCGCACGGTTTGTCGAACGCGATGCTGTTCCCCGCGGTGACCGCCTTCTCGGTGCGGGCTGCCGAATCCCGCTATGCGGACTGTGCCCGCGCGCTGGGCGTCGCCACCTCCGGCGACCACGACGCCGCTGCGGCGGACAGCCTGGTCGCCGCGCTGGCGGAACTGTGCCGCGACGTCGAAGTGCCCACGCCTCGTGCCTACGGCATCGACAGACGTGACTGGGACTCGCTGATACCGCTCATGGCGGAACAGGCCCTGGCATCGGGATCGCCGAACAACAATCCGCTCGTGCCCACGGAGGAGGAGATCCGCGACCTGTACGCCCGGATCTACGACTGACAGCAGATCCGGGCGTGAAGGCAGGGGGAAACGGTTTACTCGGGTGCCTGGTCGTCGGGCTCGACAGGCTCGGTTTCCTCGCGATCCGAAGGGCTACCGGCCTTGCCTTCCCGCTCGTGCTCGGCTTCGACGCGTTCTTCCATGTCGTCCACCAGTCGAGAGATCTTCTCGCCGGTGAGGTCGTCGTTGTCGGCAGGGGTGCCCGGGCGCTCGGATTCAGCCATCGAAATCCGTCCTTTCGTGAAGTTGCCCGGCACGGGACCGCGCCCGTGCTCGGGACAGCACTTGCGATACCCGGGCAGATCGTCGACGAAACCGGCACGAGGCGAATCCACACCGGGCCGAATCCGGATCAGGGCGATTTCGGATCAGGGCGATCGGCACGCTGGCCGAGAGGGTGAGACCGGAGGAGGATGGTACGACCCCTGCCCGACGACGTGGAGATGAGCGCGTGACAGTCACCGACGAATATCTGGACAACAACAAGTCGTATTCGGCCGGGTTCACCGGCCCCTTGCCGTTGCCCCCGAGCAAGCACATCGCCATCGTGGCGTGCATGGATGCGAGGCTCGACGTGTACCGCGCCCTGGGCATAGCGGAAGGGGAGGCGCACGTGATCCGCAATGCGGGCGGCGCGGTGACCGACGACGTGATCCGTTCGCTCGCCATCAGCCGGCGGCTCCTCGGCACCGAGGAGATCGTGCTCATCCACCACACCGATTGCGGCATGCTGACCTTCACCGACGACGAATTCACGCGCGCCGTCGAGCAGGACACCGGGATCCGGCCGCAGTGGGCCCCGGAATCGTTCCGCGACCCCGAGGAAGATGTGCGTCAGTCGCTGCGCCGGATCGAAGTGAGCCCGTTCGTCACCGAACCGACCTCACTCCGCGGATTCGTCTTCGACGTCGCTACGGGCAGGCTGAACGAGGTGGCGCACGAACGGACCTCCTGACGAGGTCCCGACCTGCTCGCCGAGAGAAGACTCAGCTCGCCGACGACGAGGTCAACCGCGCAGCGAGGTTGTCCGGCATCGGCTCGTGCCGGAGATACATCCGCGCGAACTCGGCGGTGCCCTGAGTGATGGCCCGCAGTTCGACGGGGTAGCGGCTGAGTTCGATTTCGGGAACCTCCGCGCGCAGCAGGGCTGTTCCCGGTTCAGGAGATTCGGTGCCGAGGACGCGGCCGCGCCGTGCGGAGAGGTCGCCGAGCACCGCACCGAGGAACTCCTCCGGCACGATCACACGGACCGCAGCCACCGGTTCGAGAATGCGGACGGTGCTGTGCGCCGCCGCATCTCGCAACGCGAGCCCCGCGGCGGCCTGGAATGCGGCGTCGGAGGAGTCCACCGAGTGAGCCTTGCCGTCGACGAGCGTGACCTGCACGTCGACCAGGGGGCATCCGGCCGAGGCGACCCCCTTCTCGGCCTGTGCGTACACACCCTTCTCGACCGACGGGATGAACTGCCGGGGTACCGCGCCGCCGACCACGCGTTCGGCGAACACCACCCCGCTTCCCATCGGCAAAGGCTCGACTTCGACGTCGACCACCGCGTACTGGCCGTGCCCACCGGATTGTTTGACGAGTCGTCCGTGTCCGGGCGCGGGTGTCGCGAAGGTTTCGCGGAGCGCTACGGCAAATTCCACCGGATCGACTTGGACTCCGTGCCGGGTGCGGAGACGGTCGAGCACCAGTTCCGCGTGTGCTTCACCCGTGCACCACAGCACGATCTGGTTGGTGTCGGGATTGTGTTCGACGCGCACGCCCGGATCTTCCGCCGCGAGCCGTGACAGTGCCTGCGACAACTTGTCGTCGTCGGTGCGAGTGTGCGCCTCGATCGCGACGGGCAGCAACGGTGTCGGGGTCGGCCACATATCCAGGTGCGCAGGCTGATCCGGCTCGTGCAGTACGTCACCGGGCTGTGCGGTCGCGAGTTTCCCGACCGACACCAGGTCTCCCGCGACGGCCTCTCCGACGGGCCGCTGCTGTTTGCCGAAGGGACTCGACAGTGAGGGAATACGGTCGCGCGAATCGCGGTCGCCACCGGTGAGCGCAAGCGTCGAATCCGGACGGAGCGTGCCGGCGTAGACGCGCACCAGGCTGATCCGGCCGACGTACGAATCTCCCGCGACGCGGACGACCTGCGCCACCAGATCCGCGTCCGGGTCGCACGCAGGCGCACCGCGCGACCGCCGGGTGGGATCGGGGAAACCCGTGGTGATCAGCTCGAGCAACTCGACGGCGCCCACCCCGTATTCTGTGGCGGGAACCGCGGGATGTAGTGCGCAGGACAGGAATTCGCGTGTCAGCCCTTCTTCGAGCGAGGCGGTGTCGAGTTGTTCGCCCGCGATGAACCGCTCCATGAGCGTGTCGTCCTGCCCCGAGATGGCTTCCACCAGCGCTTCGCGTACGTCCTCGGACACGGGGGACGGGCCCGGTTCGCCGTAACGGCGTCCGGTCAGCAAACCCATCGAGCCGACCGGCCGGTCACCGTCGTACACGGGGTAGAACAGCGCGCGCAGCGTGTCCGGGCCGAGGCCGAACGCGTCGTGGCATTCGGAGAGGACGTCGTCGTAGCTGCGCCGGGCGATGTCCAGTTTGTTCACGACGATCGCGCGGGGAATCTTCTCCTCGTCGCACTCGCGCCACAACGCGCGGGTCGCGGCGGAGATCGGGTCGGTGGACGAGACGACGAAGATCGCGGCGTCGGCAGCGTGCAAGCCCGCCCGGACTTCGGCGTCGAAATCGGGGTGACCCGGAGTGTCGATCAGATTGATCTTGATGCCCTTCCATTCGAGCGCGAGCACCGTCAACTGCACCGACCGCTGATGTCTCTGCTCGATCTCCTCGTAGTCGGACACCGTGGTGCCCTCGGCGACCCGCCCGGCGCGTCCCACCGCACCCGTCGCGGCCGCCAGCGACTCGGCGAGGGTGGTTTTCCCGGTGCCGGTACACCCGACGAGCGCGACATTGCGGATTCGATCGGGGCTGTCGGCGACGGGCGCCTGCCTGCTGCGTGCTGCGGTGCGATCGGGCATCGGCGTGCTCCTCGGGTGGCCTGAGCACAGTCTAAGCGGGTTCTCCCCAGCTCACGGCCGAATATTGTCCTCGGTCAATCGGGTTGGCGGAGCGGCCTATCGGGCGATGTGCAGTCGTGAGAGAACAGAGCTTCGTACACTCGGTGCATGACGGTGGACGCGGTGTTCGACTCCGACGATGTGCGCCGCGCGGCCGCCGCCCTCCGGACGCCGGACATCGCGCGGTGGGCGGATCGTTTCGAACTGTTGTCCGACGTCAACCGGCTGCGGTTGCTGATGTGCCTGCACCATGCCCCGGGGATCTGCGTCACCGATCTTGCCGCGGCCCTCGAGATGACCGGGACCGCCGTCTCCCACGCGCTGCGTCTGCTACGAAATCGTGGCTGGGTCACCGCGGAGCGGGAAGGGCGCCTGGTGCGGTACCGGCTCGCGGACACCACGGTGCACGAACTCCTCCATTCCATCGGGGCCACGCACGAGCAGGCAGGCCATTCGCACACGCACCGCCACCGCACAGAGCGTTCCTGAGGCGGTCTCCGTCGTCATTCTCCGCCGTGCGTGTGTGCCTCGCGCGGCGTCAGGCTGAATCCCCACGGGAGCTCGAGGCGGTTCTGCGCGAGCAGACCGGAGTCGGACAGGATCGTCTCGATCGGGCCGTCCGCCGCGAGGCGTCCGTCGTTGAGGATCACCGCGCGGGTGCACAGTTGCGCCGCGTACGGCAGGTCGTGGGTGACCACCAGCATCGTCGTGCCCAGGCCGAGCAGCACCTCCGCCAGTTCCCTCCGGGACACCGGGTCGAGATCGTTGGACGGTTCGTCGAGCACGAGTACCTCGGGCCGGCAGGACAGCACCGTCGCCAGCGCGACTCGCCGCTGCTGCCCGGCCGAGAGATGCATCGTCGTGCGCCCGGAGTGTTCCTCCATCCCCACCGCCTCGAGCGCGGACTGCACCCGCGAGCCGAGTTCCGGTTCCGGCACCCCGAAGTTGGCCGGTCCGAACGCCACGTCCTGAGACACGGTGGGCATGAAGAGCTGGTCGTCGGGGTTCTGGAACACAAGGCCGACGCGGCTGCGAATTCCGCGCAGCGTACGGCGCGTCACGGGCGTTCCACCGATTCGTACGGTCCCGGACGACGGAGCCAGAACGCCGTTGAGGTGCAGCATGAGGGTGGTTTTGCCGGACCCGTTGGGACCGAGGACGGCGACCCGCTCGCCGGGCTCGACTGCGAGGTCGATACCGCGCAGTGCGTGACGGCCGTCGGGATACACGTGCTGCACCCCCTCGAGTTCGACGGCGGGGGACGTGCTCACAACCCGCCCCACGCTGCCGCGCACACCGCGCCGGCGAGTGCCGCGGGCATCAGGCCGAATGCCCACGCTGTCCGGGTCGCCGCCGATCCCGTGGCGGGCACGGCACCGGTGAAACCCCGGGAAAGCATCGCCCAGTGCACCCGCTCGCCGCGTTCGTACGCGCGCACGAACAACGACCCGACACCGCGTGCCGTCGCCCCGATGCGGTGGAGCATCCGCGGATCGTCGCCTCGCGAGCGCCGCGCGATATCCATGCTCTTCGCTTCGGCGGCGAGCAACGTGGCATAGCGCAGCATCAACAGCACCACGGTGGTGATGAGCGGCGGGACATGTAACCGTGTCAGACCACCGGGCAGATCCTGAACCGGTGTGGTCGCGGCGAGGATGAGGGACGCGAGCACACCCAAGGTGCCCTTCACCACGATGCCCCACGCCGCATACAAGCCCGGCACCGACAGGGACAGCCCCAGCCACTCCACGCGTGTCCCGGACTCCGCGAACGGCAGCAGCACCGCGAGAACCAGGAACGGCAGTTCGATGGACATCCGGGGCAACAACCACGACAGCCGGATACGAGCAGCGACGCAGACCGCCGCGACGATCGAGAAATACAGCGCGAACGCCCACATCGCTTCACGCGGTGTCGCGACCACCACGAACGTGAAGACGACCGCACCGACGATCTTCACCTCGGTGGGGAGCCCGCGGGCCGCCGCGGTGACGGCGGCCGCGCCGTTCTCGATCGTCGGCGTGCTCACGGCCCGGTTTTTCCGAGGGGCGCGTCGCTCCGGGCGGGCTTCCGGCGGCGTGCCAGCACCATGAACAACCCCGCTGCGAACACCAGCGTGGCGACCGCGCCGACGATCCCGGCCACGCCGGTGGTCCCTTCCCGTTCGGCGACGGCATAGTCGGCGAGCGGGCTCGTTGCCAATGCGTGGTCTTCGGCGCCGATCGCGGGACAGTCACCGGCGAGGGACTCGCTCGTATCGCTCTCGGCGATCTCGCAGCCCCGCACGGTCGCGGCTTCGAGCCCGTCGGGATTCGGGTCGGCGAACGAGGACACCACCCCGGCGAGGAGCAGCACCGCCGCACCCAGCACGATCAGAACGGCTTTTCGGCTCATACCGGACTCCGATCACCTTGACGCAACGGCCGGAGGAGATAGACCAGGTCGGGGCGCGCTCGTGCCACCGCCATCACCGTCACGGCCGTGATCACTCCTTCGCCCATGCCGATGAGGACGTGCACGCCGAGCAGGAACGGTGCGATGGTCCCGATCGAACCCGCGGTGCCGCCGACGGCGTATTCGACCAGGAAGCCCGCGGCCGCGACCACCGTGGCGACCACCGCGGCCACGAAGGATATGACTCCGAGCACCGCGACGCCCGAGGACCGGCGCAGCAGCGGACGCAAGGCGATGGCCGTTCCGTACCCGGCGGCGACTCCCAGCAACGCCATGTTGGTGACGTTGGTTCCGAGTGCGGTGAGCCCGCCGTCGGCGAACAGCAGTGCTTGCACGACGAGCACGACTGTCAGGCAGAGTGCGGCTGTCGCCGGGCCCACCAGGATCGCGGCGAGGGCCCCTCCGAGGACGTGCCCGCTGACACCGGGAAGCACCGGAAAGTTGATCATCTGCAGGGCGAACACGAACGCGGCGACGAGACCGGCGAGGGGAGCGGTTCGTTCGTCGAGTTCCCGTCGTGCGCGGGGCAGCGCCACCGCGAGCCCGAGCGCGGCGATCACGAAGAACACAGCCGATGTCGGTGCGTTGATCAGACCGTCGCTCATGTGCATTGCCGAGACGTCCATGGAGTTCCCTCCGACGTGGAAGATCATTCGACCCTACCTGCCCGACTGAACAGTCGGACAGGTTTTACGCCGACCCTCCGACGTGAAATATGCGCCGAGAAGGCATGATTCGGACATCTCGCACAACGAGGACGGCGTCACACCGGTCGACGCGGACGCTCCGCTCGCACCCGCCGGACGAAACGGCGCCGGGATATCGCGCCGGCGGCACGATCGTGCATGTTCGAAGAAACCCGGCTGTTCCTGTAGAATTCTCGGGTTGCTTCGGGTCGGGCACGGCGGGAGGTCGGGACGCCGTGCACCTGTTTTGTGCACGCAGAAAAGTCTTGTGCACGCAGAAAGTCCCGAAAAGGTATCGATGTCCCGCAGTTCACGTTCCGCCCCCTCGCATTTCCGTGTCATGCACGATCTGGTCGGGTCGGCGTACTTCCCGATCTCGGCGCTGGCCCGGCTACCGCTGTCCATGCTGGTGCTCGGCGTTCTCACCTATGTCGTCGCCTCGTCGTCCGACTTCGCCGCCGCCGGCATCGCCGCGGCGGTCACCGGCGTGGGAGTCGCGGTCGGGGCACCGCTGTCCGGTATCGCCTCCGATCGCTGGGGCCAGCGGCCGACGCTGCTCGTCTCGACCGCCGTCTATGTGGTCGCGGTCGTCGCGGTGCTCGCCGCGGGAAGTTCCCACGGCGCAGGCGAGGCGTTACCGCCGACCCTGCTGGCTGCCGCGTTCGTCGCCGGTCTCGTCGTTCCGCAGTGCGGTCCCATGACACGCGTGCGCTGGATTCGCGGTTTGTCCGCGCGCGGCGCGGACGAGGCGGTGGAAGAAGCCCAGGGGTACGAGGGAACCATGGACGAACTCGGATTCGTCCTCGGCCCCGCGGCGGTCGGCATCATCGCCGCGGTGTTCGGTGCTGCCGCACCGTTGTATGTCCTGATCGCCCTGACGGCCGTCGTCGTGCCCTGGTTCGCGGTACACCCCAGTGCCCGATTCGCGGCGCCCGTGCACCGGTCCGGACCGGTCGGCGGCAGCGCCCCGGCCACCGGACCCGCCGCAGTGTCGTGGGGTCCGGTGGCAATTCTGCTGACCGGAATGCTCGGTATCGGAACGATTTTCGGGTCGCTCGCCACCATCACGACCGTCTTCGCCGACGAGACCGGGCACCCCGGCAGCGGCGGACTGATCTACGCCGCGCTCGGGCTTGCCTCCGGCGCAGCGGCGTTGAGCGTGTCCCGGTGGAGTGGACGCCTCACCGTCCCCGTGCGGTGGCTGGGGTGCGCGGTGCTGCTGGTTCCCGCACTGGCGTTGCTGTGGCTGCCGAACGCGCCGTGGCAGATGGCCGTTGTCCTGTTCCTCATCGGCGCGCCGATCGGTCCGGTCCTGGTGACAATTTTCAGGGTGGCGGGCGACTACACGCCGGCACGGCGACTCGGACTCGTCATGACGTTGCTCAGCGCCGGGATCACCTTGGGCACCTCGATCGGTAACTGGGTCGGCGGCGAACTCGCCGATGCCGGCGGGCACTCGGCCGCCACCTGGGTGGCGCTCGGCGCGGGGCTGGCTCTGTTCGCGTCCGGGGTGGTCTTCACCGCCGTGGGGGCGCCCCGCGCGCCCCCCCCCCCCCCCCCCCCCCCCCCCCCGGGGGGGGGCGGGGGGGGGGGGGGGGGGGGGGGGCGGGGCGGGGGGGGGTTCCCCGGCGGTGCGCCCCGGCGCCGCGACCCGCACGCCCGAACCGCCGCCGACCCGGGAACTGCTCGGGTCCGTCCACTGATCCGCTGAGGAGTCAGTAGACGTCGCGCACGTACCGCTTCTCCCGTTTGAGGGTGGTGACGTACTCGGCGGCCTGCTCCGGGCTCATCCCACCGTGCTCGGCGACGATCGCGTGGAGCGCGGCGTCGACATCCTTCGCCATGCGGGAGGCGTCACCACAGATGTAGAAGTGACCGCCTTCCTCGAGCCACGCGAACAACTCTGACCCGTGTTCTGTCATGCGGTTCTGCACGTAGATCTTCTCGGCCTGGTCGCGGGAGAACGCGAGGTCGAGCCGGGTGAGTACTCCCGACGCTGTGAACTCGGCGAGTTCGTCCTCGTAGATGTAGTCGGTGTCGCGGCGCTGATCGCCGAAGAACAGCCAGTTCTTTCCGGTCGCGCCGCGCGCCCGCCGCTCCTGGAGGAAGCCGCGGAACGGGGCGATACCGGTCCCGGGCCCGACCATGATCATCGGCACGGCGTCGTCGGACGGGACACGGAACGCCTTGTTCTTCGTGACGAAAATGCCCACGGTGCCGTCACCGACGCGGTCCGCGAGATAGGTCGAGCAGACGCCGTGCCGCTTGCGGTCGTCGTCGCCGTACCGCACCGACGCGACGGTCAGGTGTACCGAACCGTCGCACGCGTTCGGACTCGACGAGATCGAGTACGCGCGGTGCTGCAGCGGCCGCAACAGCGACAGGAACTCCTCGGCCGACAGTTCCGGTGCGGGTTCGAGCAGCAGCACGTCGAGTATGTCGCGGCCCCACAGCCATTCGTCGAGTGCGGCCTTGTCGCCGTGCCGCAGCACATACGTCAATTCCTCGTTGCGGGTGCGCTTCTCGATTTCCTCGAGCAGGTCGACCGTCGGCGCGGTGATCTCGAAGTCGTAGGTCAGCAGATGCGTGAGGGTGCTGCCGAAACCGGCGGGTACGACGGAACCGTCGAGGCGCAACCGGTCGAGCAGCGTCCGCACGAGCGCGGGGTCGTTGAGGGGGACGACGTTCAGCGCGTCGCCGGCCTCGTACTCGATGCCCGACTCGCCGAGCGCGAACTCGTAGTGCCGGATCTCCTTTGCCGAACCCGCACCCGACAGCAGCCGGTTGGTCGTGAGCGTCGCGGGGTAGGGGTTCTTGCGGGTCCACTGCGACTTCGGACGTGCCGGTGCCGTCGGTGCGGGTGCGGCGGGCGAACCCGGCCCCACGATTCCCTCGACCGCCGCGACGAGCGGCATCGTCTCGCTGATCCACGCGGCGGCGGCATCCTCGAAATCGACGTCGCAGTCGACGCGCGGGACGATGCGCTGCGCTCCGAGTTGTTCGAGACGGGTGTCGAGCAGTTTGCCTGCCTGGCAGAAGCCGTCGTAACCGGTGTCGCCGAGCGCGAGGACCGCGAAGTGCATGCGCTCGAGCCGCGGGGCCGAGTCCGCGGACAGAGCGTCCCAGAACAACTCCGCGTTGTCGGGCATCTCGCCTTCGCCGTACGTGGAGGTGACGATCAGGACGTGCCCGGCCGAGGCGAACCGGTCGAGATCCATATCGTCGAGTGCACACACCACCGGAGCGAACCCGTGCGTGCGCGCCGCGGCGGCCGCGTCCTCGGCCACCGCTTCGGCATTGCCCGTCTGCGAGCCGTAGAGCACATGCAGCACGGGCGCCGCACCGGCGGTTCCGGCATCGTCGGCGGGACCGCCGGAGAACAGCCGGGTCTGCATACCGGCGAGGAAGCCGGCGAGCCACGACCGCTGGTCGTCGGTGAAGGGCGCATCGAGGGGGATGAAAGGAGTTGTCATGCGGGGACTCCCGTCGTGGAGGCGAGGACGTTCGGCACGGCGTTGCGGGCGAACAGTTCTTCGTAACCGGGCAAACGACCGATCGCGTCCAGATTCTTGCGGCTCTGCAGGAGAATCCAGCCGTATGTTCCGGGGGCGTCGACCGAACGGACATTGCGCAGTGCGAGCGCCTGCTTGTAGTCGCCGAGTCGCTTGTCGGCGACCAGCACCGCCAGTTGCTCGTCGGAGTGATCGGCGATCGCGGCGAGTGCGTACCGTTCGAGCTTCGCGACGAGGAAGAAATCTTCGGTGAGCAGCAGATTGCGCGCAGCCTTCTGCACCGCCGGATCCGAGACGTCCGACGCGCCCGGAACCTTCTGCAACGCCATCTCCTGCGCGGCGGCGAGCACCGTGTAGTTGTTCAGCAAGGCATACATCGTTTCGGTATCGGTGCCCGACGGGGTCAGTCCACCGGCGACGGGCGCACCCGAGCGGTAGCTCTCCTTGAACTTGCGAACCTGATGGGCCACCAGCGCGGACGCAACCTCGGAGGCGAGTTCCCTGCGCGACGCGGCGGCCAGGATCTCGTCGGCGTCCTGGTACTGCAGCAGTGCGCGCGGCATCCCGTAGGCGAAGTGGTGTTGCTCGGTCTGCCAGTTGTCCAGCAGGAACCGCGCTTTCACAGATCCGGTCGACTCGACGTGCAGGTGCAGCAGCCGAAGCACCGCGGCGCTGTGCAGCGCGGCCTGCGGATCGTCTCCGGTGATGGACCCGAGCAGGATCGAGTCGGCGCTGGCCTTGGCGGGCAGCAGTCCGTCCGGGTCGTACTGGTAGACGAAACCGCCGGACATGCCGTTGCCGAGTCCCTTGCCGAATCCGCCGAGGTTGAGTACCGCACCGTTGGTCATGTACTCGCAGGCGAAATCGCCGACACCCTCGACCACGGCCGTCGCGCCGGAATTGCGGACTGCGAAACGGTCACCTGCCTCGCCTTCGACGAGCAACCGGCCACCCGTCGCCCCGAACAGGGCGAAATTGCCGATGAGTACGTTGCCGCCGCGCTCATCGCAGCCGCCGCCGGGGGAGCGCAGGACGATCTGCCCGCCGCACTGACCCTTGCCGACACCGTCGTTCGCGGTGCCGATGTGCTCGAGGTGCATACCGTCGTTGCAGAACGCGCCGTACGACAAGCCCGCCGATCCGGTGGTGGTCACGGTGACGGTGCCGTCGCGCAACCACCCGCGTCCGCGCTCGTCGCGCAGCACGGACGGAAGGTCGTCGAGATCGTCGTGGTTGAGCATCCGCTCGATGTCGATCGCCAACTGCGCGCCGACGCTCTTGTTGTTGTTCGTCAGGCGGACCCCGTCGCCGAGAGTCACGGTGCTCTCGCGTGCCTCGATCAGGGCCTCCCGCAGCCGGACCAGCCACGCGTCGTCGAGCGAGTAGTCCTTCTCCAGGTAGACGGGGTTGTCGACGCGAACCTCGGGCAGGACCGTGAGCATGGCGCGCAGGTCGAGCTGCCCGATGCTCGAGGGGTGATCGAGCAGGTGCAGCAGGTCGGCGCGGCCGCGGGCATCGCGCAGCGAGCGCAGGCCCAGCCGGGCGAGCACTTCGCGCGTTTCGTGGGCGATGTTGAGCAGGTACTGCGCCATCGCGCGCGGGTCGCCGTCGAAGACCTCGGGATTGGTGGTCAGTCCGGCGGGGCACTTGACGTTGCAGTTCTTCGCCATGACGCATCCGAGCATCATCAGTGCGGTGGTGCCGAACTCGAAGCTGTCGGCTCCCAGCATCGCGGAGACGATGACGTCCGACGCCGTCTGGTGCGCACCCGAACACCGGAGCACGACCTTGTCCCGGAGTCCGTTCGCGGTCAGGGCCTGATGAACTTCGGCCACGCCGATCTCGGCGGACCGGCCCGCGTACTTCAGGGACGTCACCGAGGCGGCCCCGGTGCCGCCGGTGTTACCCGCGACGTTGATGACATCGGCGCCGGCTTTGGCGACGCCGACGGCGATCGTGCCGATACCTTCCGAGGACACCAGCTTGACGACGACGCGCACCCGGGCGGCCTTGCAGTCGTGGATGAGCTGCGCGAGGTCCTCGATGGAGTACGTGTCGTGGTGTGGCGGAGGCGAGATCAGTTCGACACCCGGGGTCGCACCACGGGCGGCCGCGATCTCGACGGTGACCTTCTTCGCGGGAAGCTGGCCTCCTTCACCGGGTTTGGCACCCTGCGCGATCTTGATCTCGATCTCCTCGAGCATCGGATCGGCGAGGTACCCGGCCCAGACACCGAAGCGGCCCGAGGCGAACTGCTTGATGCGGGAACCGCGAATCGTGCCGTATCGCGAGATGTGTTCGCCCCCTTCGCCGCAGTTCGACATGCCACCGACCATGTTGGTTCCGTGCGCGACGGCTTCGTGCGCGTTGGAGTTCAAGGCGCCGTGGCTCATCGCACCCGAGGCCAGGGCGCGGGTGATCTCGTGTGCGGGCTGCACCTGATCGAGACGCACCGCCGCCGGAGCCTGACGGACCAGACTCAGGTAGTCGGCGGCGTCACCGACCGCGTGCACGGTGAGAGTGTCGCCGTAGCAGCGGTGCGAGACGATGGCGTCGCCGAACCGCGCGACGAGAGACCGGCCGAGCGCTGCGGGCCGGGTGTGGTCGTCGGCGAGCGGTCCGGTCAGCCGGAGCACGAACTCGTTCTCGCCCACGCGGGCCGCGGCCAGGCCGCGCACGCGCATCGAGTTGTTGCCGTACCGCGAGAACCGCCCCATCTCTTTGTGGAAGTCGTCGGTGGTGACCGCGTAGGTGATGTCGGACGGCAGGGCGAGGACATCGCGCAACGCGGCGGGGCGGCGGGAGCGCTCCTCCGCCATGGTCCGCGCGAATGCCCGGTAGCCGGGGGTGATCTCGAAGGAGTCGATTTCGGCGTCGGTCAGTGCCCGGAAACCGCCGTAGCGGTACGCCTCGTCGTCGAGACCGTGTGCGTCGGAGAGGCGGTGCAGCGGCAACAGGCGCAGCGAGTCCGTCAGGTCCGGCTCGGCCTCGCGCACGGCGGGCACGGCGAGGGGTTCTTCGGTCATGTCGACGAATCCGCGCACGGCGGTGGTGCCGAACGAGTGTCCCGCCCCTTCGGCGCGTTCCTTGAACAGGCCGAGCAGGGGGACGTCCGCCTCGGACTCGACGGCCGCTGCGCGTCGATGCCAGTCGGCTACGGCTTGGGCGACGGTGGTGAACCCGACGCCTCCCACCGGGGTGGCCACGTTCGGGAACCAGCGGCGGAGCACCTCGTCGTCGGTGTCGAGGTAACTGGGCTCGAAGAACTCACCGCCGATGTACGACTCGACGGTGCACAGCCCGACCCTGCCCATCGTCTTCATCAGCGACTTCTCCGCGGCCTTGCGGAACTTCAGGAACGCGAGGTCGGCTTCGTCGCCGTACTTCTCCTCCGCGCGCATCTGCACGGTGAGCGGGTACACCGCCGCAGCGCCGAAACCGAGGGTCGCGGCGATGTGGTGCGAGGAGCACAGCTGACCGGACTCGACGATCACCGACACGCGCAGGCGCACGCCGTCGTCGATGAGTCGTTGGTTGACCGCGGCGATCGCGAGAATCATCGGCAGCGCGGCGCGGTCGGTGGCGACGTGCCGGTCGGTGAGGACTGCGATGCCGCCGGACTCCCGCGCGAAATCGGCGATGCGGTCGGCAACCCCGTCGATCGCGGCGGCGAGTTGAGCGGCGTTGGCCTTCGTGTCGTCGAAAACCGGGGTGTAGAGCATCTCGAAGCGCCGCACCGGGGTGTCGGTCTGCTCCCGGATCCGAAGCATCTCGAGGTGGGTCAGGATCGGGGTGGGCACCACGATCTGGGTCGCGGTCGACGACGGTGCGCCGCTGCCGGGGCGTGCCCCCAGCGCGACGCGCAGGGTCATGCCGTCGGCCTCACGCAGGGAATCGAGCGACGGGTTCGTCACCTGGGCGAAGCGCTGCGAGAAGTATTTGGCGACACCGCCTTCCTGATCGGACAGGGCGTTGATGGCGTTGCCGTACCCCATTGCGGAGATCCGTTCCTGACCCGATGCGAGCATCGGGTCGAGCATGAAACGGAACGACTCCTGGTTGAGTGCGTACGAGACGTACCGCTGGTGCCGCCCGAGATCGCCGTTGTAGCGCAACGGTGATCCCGCCTTTTCCGCGGGGACGGGCGGGAGCGCCTCGATCTCACGTCGTGCGGCATCCACCAGAATCGAGTAATCGCGCTCGGCCGCAAGTAGTTCGAGCGCTTCGACGGTGCCGTACGAGCGCCGGGTGCGATGGTCGAAGTACAGCATGCCGCCGGCCTCGATGCGTCCGCGGCGCAGTACCGTGCTCGGCGCGAAATCGAACTGGCCGGCCTCCGACGTGACGGCGAGGTAGTCGGCGGTCTCGACGGACCGCAACGGGCGCAGGCCGAGGCGGTCGAGACGTGCGCCGACCACGGTGCCGTTACCGAAGATCAGCGCCGCAGGACCGTCGTTCTTCTCCTCGTAGAGGGAAAAGAACTCGAGCATCGCACGTACCTGCGGGGACAACGTGGTGTCGTTCTCCCACGCCGGCGGCATCATCTGCACGACGGCGGTGACCAGGTCGAGACGGTCGAATGCGATCCGGGACGCGAGAGTCTGGTCGAAACGGCAACTGTCGGACTGGCCGGGAGGCCGGACGATGTCGCGGCCCATCGCCCGGGCGAGCGCACCCTCGAACAAACGATTCTTGCGGTCGGTGTTCAATTCACCGTTGTGCGCCATGAGCCGGAACGGCTGCGCCATCGTGGGGTGCGGGTCCGTGTTGGTGGAGAACCGCGTGTGGAAGAACAAGGTGTGCACCGAATGCCGCGGATCCGTCAGGTCCCGGAAATAGGGGATGACCTCATGGGAGTTCAAGCGTCCCTTGAGAACCTGGGTACGGCAACTGAGCGAGAGCGGATACAGCCCCGTGAGATCCGGATCGGGGTACGCGTGCGCCTCGACATCGAGGAGCACGTCGTGCAGGAGGCGGTCGAACTCGTCGGCCGACGCGCAGGTGTCGGGGCGGGTGAAGATCCACTGCCGGATCGGCAGTTGGTGCCGGACCGCGGCGGCGCGCAGCACGCTGTCGTCGACCGGGACGTCGCGCACCGCGAGGACCGGGATTCCGGCGTGGGCGAGTGCCGCCGAGATCAGGCTCTCGGCAGCCGCCCGGGCCGCGTCCTCGGAGGGGAGAAAGAAGTTGCCGACGCCGAAATGATCTTGCTGCAGCGGTGTTCCGGCGATCGCGGAGAAGAATTCCACCGACAGGTCCACGTTGACGCCGGCCCCGTCGCCGACCCCCTCCGCGGACATGCCGCCCCGGTGCGGGACCACGCAGAGCGCCTCGTGCCCGCGAGTGAGGATGTCGTGGGTCTGCACACCGTCTTTGCGGGTGATGAAACCTACGCCGCAGCTGCTCTTGTCGAGACTGCTGTCGTACAGCCCGGTGTTGTCGGCGTTCGTCAACGGAATGCCCTCCTCGGCGGATCGAGTGCGACGTCGTCCGACAGTGAGGGACGCGAAGGGGGAGGCGAAGATTCGCACTGATCCGCGATCGCACAGAGCTCTGCCGGAGACGGTGATGAAAGGCAGACGACGTTGTCCGGATGTGCCGAGCGATGCGACGGTGGAGCGCGCGAGCAGCGAAACAAATTGTAGCCTACGTGTTAACGCCGTGTTCGGCGCCGTGCATCACACCCGCCGTGCATCACACCCGCCGCGCTCACCTCCGGATGTCCCGCCCGGCAGCGCGGGCACCGATCCCGTCGAACAGCCGGCCCACCGACGCGACTTCCTTCGATACGCTGCGCCGGAGAGACGCACGACACACACGGAGGCGCGCATGACCGACATTCTGGACCGCACGCAGATCTACATCGACGGACAGTGGGTGGCATCGGACGGGCCCGGGCGCATCGAGGTCCGCGACCCCGCAACGGAAGAGGTCATCGCCGAGGTGGCCGAAGGAACCGCCGGCGACGTCGATCGGGCCGTGGCCGCTGCCAGGGCTGCATTTCCCGCGTGGTCCTCCCTCAGCGGTGCGGCGCGCGGCGCCCACCTCGAGAAGATCTCCGCCCTCGCGAACGAGCGTGCCGCGGACCTGACCGCGACCGTCTCCCAGGAGATGGGGATGCCGATGAGGCTCGCCGCCGCGGTCCAGGTGGGTATGCCACTGAAGAACATCGCGAGCTATGCGGCGCTGGCCGCGGACTACGAGTTCGACGACCGGCAGATCGGCAACGCACTCGTGGTGCGCGAACCGATCGGGGTCGTCGGCGCCCTCACGCCGTGGGACTACCCGCTGCACCAGGTGGTCCTCAAGGTGTTCGCGGCACTCGCGGCCGGATGCACCGTGGTCCTCAAGCCGACCGAGGTGGCGCCGCTGGTGACCTACGCGCTCGCCGACATCGCGGACGAGGCCGGTCTGCCGCCCGGGGTCTTCAACGTGGTGAGCGGATACGGTCCGGTCGTCGGTGAGGCCATCGCGGCGCACCCGGACGTCGACATGGTGTCGTTCACCGGTTCGACCCGCGCCGGTAAGCGGGTCGCGGCGGTCGCGGCGGAGACGGTGAAGAAGGTCGCGCTCGAATTGGGCGGCAAATCCGCCAATATCATCCTCGACGACGCGGATCTCACCGCGGCCGTCGCCGACGGCGTGAGCAAGTGCTTCCTGAACTCCGGCCAGACCTGCACAGCCCTGACCCGCATGCTGGTCCCGGCCGAGCGAATGCCGGAAGTCGCCGCGCTCGCCGAGCAGGTGGCACGGAAATTCACCGTCGGACACCCGGGCGACGCCGCATCGAAGCTCGGCCCGCTCGTGAGTTCGACGCAGCAGGCGCGTGTGCGGGCGTACATCGACACGGGCGTCGCCGAAGGCGCAGAACTGGTGCTCGACGGCCGCGACACCGGGCTCGGCACCGGATATTTCGTCGGCCCCACGATCTTCTCCGGAGTCACCGAAGAGATGACGATCGCCCGCGAGGAGATCTTCGGGCCCGTGCTGTCCATCATGGGTTACCGCGATGAGGACGACGCCGTGCGTATCGCGAACACCAGCGAGTACGGCCTGTCCGGAGGCGTGTGGTCCGCCGACCCGCAGCGTGCCGAGGCGGTAGCGCGCCGGATTCGGACCGGTCAGGTCTACATCAACGGGGGAGCGTTCAACACCGACGCCCCGTTCGGCGGCTACAAGCAGTCCGGCATCGGCCGGGAGGGCGGCGTGTCCGGTCTCGAAGAGTTCCTCGAGATCAAGACAATCCTGCGTTGATGCCGCCCGGTCTACCGCGCAGATGACGGCTCCCGGCACGACGCAGCCCCCGCACCGTGGGTGCGGGGGCTGGAAGTGGCGTGACGGGTCTCAGCGTCGGCGCGTGCGCCCGAGGCGCAGCAGCGTCATCGCGAGCGTGTTGCCGTCGGCGCCGAGTTCGTGGAATCGGTCGAGAACCGCCATCTCCTCGGCCTGCGCCTCGCGGGTCGCGCCGGACTTCTTCGCGACAGCACCGATGCGTTGTGCCAGCTCGGCGCGTCGCTTGATGACGTCGAGAATCTGGGCGTCGAGCTCCTGAACCTGTTCGAACAACGTCCCCAGTTCAGCTTCGGTCGTCGACGCTGCGCCCTGGGTGCCGATGCCAGGCGAATCAAGCTGGACAGTCATGCAGACTCCTCCGGTCTCGTCTGAATCGTCAGAGATAATGTCGTGTTCCTCGCCGGAGGTGTTACTCGGCCATACCAAAAAATCTCCGGAACCCGTATTCGCCACTGTTCCGACCCCCTGAAAACGCCGTGTGAACTGGCGTAACACTACAACTGACCAGTAAGTATGGTAATCGTCACATTCTCGCCTGCCAACCGAATTGCCGACCGCGAGACCCTTCGCCGTCCGTGGCTCCCCGGATCACCGACCCGCGGCGGCGCCTACCCGTTCAGGTAGCGTCGGGCTCCGACCGGCGCGGGCCGGGGGCGTCGGGGCTCCTGGCAGACCCGGAGGGGAGACCGATGCGACGAACATACGTTCGGCGGGGTGAAGACGGAGAGGCCGACAGCATTCGGACGGCTCCGGAACGCCCCCCCGAATGGCCGACGCAGAAATGGAACGTGCCGGCGACCGTGGCGACGGGAGCCGCTGCACTGACCGGGCTCGGTGCGCTGTGGGGAGGGTTGCGAGCTGCGGAGTCCGGCGCCGGAGGCGAGTCGCGATTCTTCGTGATTCTCGCGGTGCTCATGCTTCTCACCGCGTTGTTCGGAGCGGTGTACTGGTGGCCGGAGCGACGCGAGCCGAAAGTGCGGTACACGGAGACCTCCGGTCGCGGAACCACCGAGGTGCAGGCCCGCACGGCCGTATTCCTGCTGCTGGTCGCGATGGTCGGATGCGCGGCGGCGCTGTCGCTCGGCGCCGCGGTCGAAGTGCTCGTCACCAACGGTGGTGTGCCGCTGGTCAGCGTCGTGCTGGCAACGCTCGGGTCGGTCTGCGTCGTGTTCCTCGGAGAAGTGGCACTCGGCAGGATCCGCGCCGGAGGGCTGACACTCGGCCCCGACGGGATCAGGCACCGCGGCTGGTTCGTGGAGTCGTATCTGCCCTGGGTGTCGGTGGCGCGCCTCCGCGCCGTTCATCACGGTTATCCCGAAATGTGGGTGGAGGGCACCGAGACCGCCGCGTGGGCACGTCGCCGGACGAGCAAGATCTTCCGCCTGGAATCGATACCCGCCTCCCCGCGGATCGTGGTCGACTCCCGGCGCTTCGATATCGACGCCTCGCTCCTGTATCGCGTTCTCGAGCTCTACGTGGGGCGCCCGGACATGCGTGCCGAACTCGGTACCCCGGATGCGGCGACCCGCGTACGCAGCGGTGACCTCGCTGCTCCGGAGAAGAAGGACGGTAGCGATGGCGGGCATAGGCACCCGGTGTCGTAATATCCGTCACGGATTTCCCTCGTGCGACCAGGCCACATCGGATTGCGGTTCGGAGCGTCGGCGTCGCGGACAACGGTGTTCGATCAGATAGGACGAGAACATGAGTACTCCGGAACCGATCGTCATCATCGACGGCGCACGTACGCCGATCGGTAGCTTCGGTGGCGCCTTCAAGGATGTGCCCGCCCACGAACTCGGCGCCACGGCTGTGCGCGAGGCTCTGAAGCGTGCCGGGGTGGCACCGGAGGACGTCGACGAAGTCATCATGGGATGCATCGGCCAGGTCGGGGCGGACGCCTACAACGCGCGCCGCGTCACCCTCGCCGCGGGACTGCCGGTCGAGACACCGGCCCTGACGGTCAACCGCTTGTGCGGCTCCGGGCTGCAGGCCGTGTGGTCTGCGGCGCAGGAGATCCGCTGGGGCAGCGCCGACATCGCCGTGGCGGGTGGCGACGAGAGCATGTCGCGCATGCCGTTCTACGACTTCGGTGCGCGCAACGGCTACAAGCTCGGCAATCGTGAGCTCGTCGACGGCACCGTCGGCATGCTGACCGACCCGTTCAGCAACCTCCACATGGGCGTCACCGCGGAGAACGTCGCCCGCGAATACGGCGTCGACCGCGACCAGCAGGACGCCTTCGCTGTCGAATCGCAGCGCCGTGCCGCGACCGATGCCGCCAAGGCCGTGTTCGCCGAAGAAATCACCCCGGTGGAGATCGGTGGGCGCAAGCCCGTCACCGTCACCGAGGACGAGCATCCCAAGCCCGGCACCACCGTCGAAACACTCGGGAAGCTGCGCGCCGCCTTCACGAAGGACGGCACGGTGACCGCCGGTAACGCGTCGGGCATCAACGACGGTGCCGCCGCGCTCGTGCTCGCGCGTGAGTCGGCCGCCCGCGAGCGCGGACTCGAAGGCTCCGTGGTTCTCGAGGCCGTCACCACCGCCGCGATGGACCCGCAGCTCATGGGCTACGCGCCGACCTTCGCCCTGCGCAAGCTGTTCGAGCAGACCGGCACGTCGCCGGCCGACATCGGCACCGTCGAACTCAACGAGGCGTTCGCGTCGCAGGCGATCGCCGTGATGCGCGACGCCAAGCTCGATCCGGAGAAGACGAACCCGTACGGTGGCGCGATCGCCCTCGGTCACCCGGTGGGAGCAACCGGCGCCATCCTCACCCTGCGCGTCGCGAAGGACCTCGTTCGCCGCGACCTCGAGCTGGGCATCGTCACCATGTGCATCGGTGGCGGGCAGGCTCTCGCGGCTCTGCTGCGCCGTGTGAACTGACGACCGCGTGAACTGACGAGCGCGTGAACTGACGACACCGCCGCATTCAACGGAACCGGGGCCGGGGGCCGCGATACCCCCGGCCCCGGCCCGGGGCCCGGCGGGGAGGGGCCCCGGGGCGCGG
>NZ_JAXION010000024.1:0-45186 GCF_049311045.1 Rhodococcus sp. 7Tela_A2
CCGCTGCGCGCTCGGCCGGGGGGGCCGGGGCGGCCGGGCGCCCCCCGGCGGGGGCGGCGCGGGCGCCGAGGCCGCGGGTCAGTTCACGGCCGACGTCGAGTTTGACGTCGGCGTCGGACATCAGCAGAGCCTGCGCGTCGGTGTTGACGGCAATGAACTCGACTCCTTTGAGTCCCTGCTCGATCATGCGGTTGACCGCGTTCACGCCGCCACCGCCGATACCGACGACCTTGATTACGGCGAGGTAGTTGTGCGGGGGCGTCATGGGCTCTCGCCTTCCTGGGTTTTCGGGTCACGCTTCGATCAATCGATGTCGCCGCCACCGTGAAAACCCTCAACCATAGCTTGAAGGTGATGTCAAGTGCGCGACTGGTTCGAAACGCTATGGCACCACAACGGGGATTTGCTAGTGGACTCGCCGGAGAGAGCGCACGAATTTCGCGGCGATCTCCTCAGCGGACCGTCGAGAGGTCCGGGCTGGCGACATCGAACTGCTGACCTGGCTGGGTGAGCAACGGAAGAATCACCGCTGCCTTGCGTTCCGATCTTTCCACACTCCCCCACACCACCACCCGGCCGTCCGCCAGAACGAGCGAGATATCCGTCTCCGAGCGGGCTTCCACGGCGTCGACCTGCACACCGAGTTCCGGTGGCAGCACGTCGAGCACGCGCACCGCGGCCACCGTCGCGGGATCGCCGGTGCCCGGTGTCGCGGTGACGAGACGGGGAGTCAGGAGCGGCGGTGGTTCGACCGCGAAATCGACGCCCTCGGCGTCGACCGAGTGGGTGCCGTCGGACGCCTCGAAATACAGGACCGCTTGACGCTCGGTGACTGTCACCCGCACCGACGACGGGTACTCACGCTGCACCCGGACGGACGCCGCACGCGGGAGAGTCGCGACGCGCTGCGCTGCCGCGGCGGTATCGACCTGGAGCAGCGGTGTGCCTTCTGCGACCGCGAGCGCGTCGAGCACCTCTTCCCGTGTCACGACGCCGATTCCTTCGACGTCGATGGTGCGCACCGACAACAGCGGCGAGAACCAGGCGACGGCGATCGCGGCGAGCAATGCCACCACGACACCGGCGCCGAGGAACACCGTTCGCACCCGCACGGAACGACCCGACGGGCGCCGGGCGGTGTTGCGGTCGCGTCGATCCCGCGTTCGGGTGGAGGAGGGCGTCACGAGCCTGCCGACTCCGGTCCGGAAGCGGTGGACCGGAACCGGCTGGGCCGGCTGTGCAGGGCGTCGAGAATCTGCCGGCCGAGCATCGTGACATCGCCCGCGCCCATGGTGATCACGATGTCACCGGGTCGGCTGAGGTTCGCCACCTGACGGGGCACCGCGGACAGATCCGGTTGATAGTGCACCGGTTTGGTCACCGCCCGCGCGACCAGTGCGCCGCTCACCCCCGGAATCGGTTCCTCACGGGCTCCGTACACGTCGAGGACGACCACCTCGTCCGCGAGATCGAGCGCGGCACCGAACTCGGTGGCGAACGTCTCTGTCCGCGAATACAGATGGGGCTGGAACACCACGATCACCCGGGGGCGTTCCGTCCCGGATTCGGTGTACCGCAGCGGTTCCCCCGCGACCAGTTCGGCGGCTGCGGCCAGAACGGCCCGGACCTCGGTGGGATGGTGCGCGTAGTCGTCGAACACCCGCACGCCGTGTTCGCGGCCGGTGTACTGGAAACGGCGGTGTACCCCACCGAATCCCGCGAGACCCTCGATCGCTTCGTCGACCTGGGCACCGGCGTCGAGTGCCCCGAGCAACGCCGCGAGAGCGTTGAGCGCCATGTGCCGGCCGGGCACCGACAGGCGCACCGTGCGCGGACCCTCTTCACCGGTGAGATGGAACTCGGCGACACCGCCGATGTCCTTGGCTTCCCAGTCCAGCAGTCGCACGCCCACAGGCACGCCACGGTATTCGGGATCCGTGCCGATGACATCGGACGTGCCGTACCCGAGGATCCGCAGGTCGCGGCGGCCCGACGCGACGACACGCTCGGCGAGCGCGGCCGAACCCGGGTCGTCGAGACACACCACGAGCAGCCCACCTTCGGGCAGGCGCGCGACGAAGTCGTCGAACACGCGGGTGTAGGCCTCGGGAGTGCCGAAGTAGTCCAGATGGTCGGGCTCGATGTTCGTGACGATGATGGTGTCGGGGTCGTACTGCAGGAGCGAGCCGTCGCTCTCGTCGGCCTCGGCGACGAAGACGTCCCCACTGCCGTGATGGGCGTTGGTGCCGGATTCGTTGAGTTCACCGCCGACCGCGAAGGACGGGTCGAACCCGCAGTGCTGCAGCGCGACCACCAGCATCGACGTGGTCGAGGTCTTGCCGTGCGTACCGGAGACGAGGAAGGTCCGGTGCCCGCGCATCAACGATGCGAGGACCGTAGGCCGCAGCAGGATCGGGATACCGCGCTGCCGTGCCGCGACCAGTTCGGGATTGTTCTGCGGGATCGCGGCGAACGTGGTCACCACCGCGGTCGGACCGCCCTCGAGCAGGTCGAGGGCACCGGCGTCGTGCCCGATGCGAACCTGGGCGCCGCGCGCTCGCAGTGCGAGCACGCCGCGGCTCTCCTTCGCATCCGACCCGGATACCTGTCCGCCGCGAGCCAGGAGGATGCGTGCGATACCGGACATTCCGGCGCCGCCGATCCCGACCATGTGCACCCGCTGGAGTTCTGCGGGCAACTGCGCACTCATCGTTCGCTCCTGTTCGGTTCCGTACCGGCCACGTCCAGCACGATTCGTGCCACTTCGTCGGCGGCACTGCGGTGTCCGGCCGCGCCCGCACGCCGACCCATCTCGTCGATTCGCTGCCGGTCGCGCAGGAGCGGGACCACAGTGCCGGCGATGTACTCGGGCGTCAGATCGCCGTCCGCGACAATCATCGCACCCCCGGCGGCGGCGACGGGACGGGCGTTGAGTGCCTGTTCCCCGTTGCCGTGTGGAAGCGGTACGTATACCGCGGGCAGTCCCACGGCCGATACCTCCGCGACGGTCATCGCACCCGACCGGCACACGACGGCGTCGGCCGCCGAGTAGGCGAGGTCCATGCGCTCGAGGTACGGCACCGCGACGTACGGCGCGGTCGCATGGCCGGGATGGGGAGGAATGCTCACGGTGTTCTTCGGACCGTGCGCATGCAGCACGGCGATCCCCGCCTCGGCCAGCGCGCCGGATGCCCCGACGACCGCCTCGTTGAGCGAGCGTGCGCCCTGGGATCCGCCGAAGACGAGCAGTACCGGCACGTCGTCGGGAAGCCCGAAGTGGCGGCGCGCCTCGGCCCGCAGCGCCCGACGGTCGAGACGGGTGATGGACGAGCGCACCGGGATACCGACGATCTGCGCGTCACCGCGGCGGAGGATCCCCGATCCCGGCACTGCCGCGAGTACCCGTTCGGCGCGCAGCGCGCCGATCCGGTTCGCGATACCGGCGCTCGCGTTGGCCTCGTGCACGATCACGGGGATGCGACGCCGCCTCCGGAGCGGTCCGGCCCCGGCGGCGAGATAGGCGGGCAGCGCGACGTATCCGCCGAACCCGACGACGATGTCGGCATCGACCTCGTCGAGGATTTCGCGGGTGCGGCGCACCGAGGCCACCACACGGGCGGGCAGCTTCGCCAGGTCGAGGGTCGGCTTGCGGGGCAGGGGCACCGGCGGGATCAGCTCGAGGGGGTACCCGCGCCGCGGCACGAGCGTCGTCTCCAACCCGCGCGCGGTGCCGAGCGCGGTGATCCTCGCCTCGGGCACGAGTTCCCGGACGGCATCGGCCACGGCGAGTGCCGGTTCGATGTGGCCGGCGGTCCCACCTCCGGCCACCACCACGGACAGGGCAGACTTCTCCCCACTCACCTACGATTCCCTCGCTCTCCGGTTCGTCCATTCGCACCGCGTGTGGTGCGGGCGGTCTTCTGACGGGCGGCACGGGCCGATTCCCGTGCGGGTTCGGCTCTGCGCGTGGGTGCGCCGTCCACCCGGGCGGGCGCCCGGCGCGTCCGGGTACCGGCACCGGCAGAACGGCCACGGTCGTCGCGGCCGGCGGCCCGCGGGTCTCCACGGCGCTGCGCTGCCCGTGCTGTGACGGTACGCGTTCCGCCCCGGGGCGGCAGGTACGGTTCCGGTTGCCGCAACCGGATCAGCCGCGCGAACCGGCCGTCCTGGCCCGCCTGGAGTGCGGCGATGGCCTCCGGTTCGTGGCGGGCAGCATTGGCGATCAGCCCGAACATGAGAAGTGTCGTCGCGGTCGAGGTGCCACCGGCGGACACCAGGGGCAACTGGAGACCCGTCACGGGGAGCACACCGACGACGTAGCCGATGTTGATGAAGGCCTGGCCGATGATCCAGGTGGTCGCCGTGGCGGTGAACAGACGCAGGAACGGGTCGACCGACCGCATCGCGATGCGGAGCCCCACGAAGGCGAACAGGCCGAACAGGCCGATGACCGCGGCGCCGCCGAGAAAACCGAGTTCTTCGCCGATGATCGCGAAGATGAAGTCGTTGTGCGCGTTCGGAAGGTAGCTCCACTTCGCGCGGCTCTGGCCGAGGCCGCGGCCCCACAGCCCCCCGTCCGCCAGCGAGAACTTGGCCTGGCGTGCCTGATATCCGATGCCCTGGGGGTCGTCGCCCGGATTGAAGAAGGCGCGCACCCGCTGTGAGCGGTAACCGGCGGTGACCGCGAGGATCGCCGCGAGCGCGACCGCGGTCCCGAGCATCCCGAGGTACACCTTGAGCGGCAACCCGGCGAACCACAGCAGCGCCAGCACGATGATGACCAGCGACACCGTGGTACCGAGGTCGGGCTGCAACACGATCAGCCCCGTCACGACCAGCGCGGCGGGGAGGAGCGGGACGAGCATCTCCTTGAGCGTGGAGTTCTCTGCGCGTCGCGATGCCAGCAGGTGGGCGCCCCACAATGCGAGCGTGATCTTGGCGACCTCGGACGGCTGGAGGGACACCCCGAAGACGACGAACCAGCCTCGTGTGCCCTGCGAGAGGGTGCCGATGCCGGGGATGAGCACCAGGACGAGCGCGGCGACCGACGCTGCGAATGCGACGAACGAGTACTTCCGCAGCAACCGCACCGGTATCTGCAACGCGATATAGAAGATGACCATGCCGATCGCGGCGAAGACCAGCTGGGAGGTGAACAGCCCGTAGGCGGACCCCACCGACACCACGGCCCCGACGCTGGACGACGACAGCACCATCACCAGGCCGAGCACGGTGAGCAGCACCGCGATCGTCACCACGAGGTGGAACGATGCGAGTGGCCGGGCCATCCACGCGCCGAGCCGCCCGCCACGGGCCTCCACGGCCGGACGTCGGGACGCTCGGCCTGGCTTCGAGATCACCGCTCGGTCCCGCCCCGGCGGAGTTCTTCCACAGCGGCGACGAAACTGCGACCGCGTTGCGCGTAGTCGGCGAACATGTCGAGCGACGCGGCGGCCGGCGCCAGCAACACCGCCTCACCGGGCCGGGCGAGCGCGGCGGCCTCCTGCACGGCGACACGCATCGCCGTGGGGGCGTCGGCGCCGGGCACGGCGACTCGTCTCGGTCCGGCCTGCCCACGCGCCTCTCCGGGGAGCTCACTGGTCATCGCACCATCGTCGCGCGTGTCCACCAGCACCACGGGGACCTCGGGTGCGTGTCGCGTGAGTGCGTCGGCAATCTCCCCGGCGTCACGTCCGAGCAGCACCACCGCGGAGAGCCGCGGTGCCACTTCAACCACGAGATCGTCGACGCGGGCGCCTTTGAGGAGGCCTCCAGCGATCCACACCACGCGATCGTGGGCGAGAAGTGAACTGCGCGCGGCGTGCGGGTTGGTGGCCTTCGAGTCGTCGATGTAGTGGACCTGGTCGACGACCCCGACGGGTGCGGCGCGATGCGGCCCGACCCGGTGCCGCAGCAGTCCGTCGTGCACGGCCGATTCCGGGACGTCGATGGCACGGGCGAGCGCCGCTGCCGCCAGCGCATCGGACAGGCCCGCGGGCCCCGGCGGTGTGACGTCGTCGACGGACGCGAGCACCGCGGAGTCCGCGAATGCGCGGTCGACGAGAACGTCGCCGCTGATCCCGAGTTCGCCGGCATCGGGATAGCCGAGCGTGAATCCGACGGTGAAGACGGCGCGCGATCGGTCGCGCAGCGACCCTGCGATGGGGTCGTCGAGTCCGAGCACCCCGACGGTCCCGGTCAGCGCGCGAAGCTTCGCCTCGATGTAGTTCTCGATGCCGCCGTGCCAGTCGAGATGGTCTTCGGCGATGTTGAGGATCACGCCGGCGTCGGGCCGCACCGACGGAGCCCAATGCAGCTGGAACGACGACAGTTCGACAGCCAGCACATCCGCGCGGGGCTCACTGCGGCGAAGCACGTCGAGCACCGGCAGACCGATGTTGCCGCAGGCCGCGCTGGGGATCCCGGCAGCCTCGAGGATCGCGTGCAGCATCGTCGTCGTGGTGGTCTTGCCGTTGGTGCCCGTCACCACCAGCCACCTGCGGGCAGGACCGTAGATCTCCGCCCGGTCGATGCGCCACGACAACTCGATATCGCCCCAGATGGGAAGGGCGGCACCGGCCGCCCGCGACAACAGCGGTGCGCTCGGCGGAAAACCGGGGCTCGTGACGACCAGGGCGAAATCATGCAGCGACGTGTTGTCTTCGAGCAGGCGGTCCAGCTCGACCGTGTCGGCTCCCAGTTCGGCGCACCGTGCCAGCGCATCGGCGTTGCGGTCCGTGACGGTGACGTGGGCGCCGAGATGGGACAGCGGCGCGATCGTCGCCCGGCCCGACACCCCGGCACCCGCGACGAGGACGCGGGCTCCGCGCAGTCGCTCCAGATCGTAGGTCATGGCGTCAGTCCCCGATCGCCGCGAGATACTCGCTGTAGAACAGGGCGAGGCCGATCGCCGAGGCGATGGCGGCGAGCAACCAGAACCGGATGATGACCGTGGTTTCCGCCCATCCGCCGAGTTCGAAGTGGTGGTGGAACGGCGCCATGCGGAACACGCGCCGTCGGCTGGAGCGGAACACCGCCACCTGGATGACCACCGACGCGGCTTCGGCGACGAACAGCGCGCCGATGACGACCATGAGCAGTTCGGTGCGGGTGGTGACCGACAGACCGGCGAGCATCCCGCCGAGGGCGAGCGAACCGGTGTCGCCCATGAAGATCTTCGCGGGAGCGGCGTTCCACCACAGGAAGCCGATGCACGCGGCCGCTGCGGCCGCGCACAGCAGCGCGAGGTCGAGCGGGTCGCGGACGTCGTAGCACCCGGCGGTCGGTTCGACCACGCACGCATTGCGGTACTGCCAGAACGTGATGATCACGTACGCACCGAGCACGAGCGCCATCGACCCCGCGGCGAGCCCGTCGAGTCCGTCCGTGAGGTTCACCGCGTTCGACCACGCGCTGACCAGCAGATAGACGAAGAGTATGAACACGATCGAACCCATCGACACCGTGGCGATGTCGCGCACGTACGACAGGTCGGTGCTGGCGGGCGTCAGTCCGTCACTGTTGCGAAACTGCAGCGCGAGGATGCCGAAGGCCACGGCTGCGACCAGCTGGCCGACGAGCTTGGCCGTCTTGTTCAGACCCAGGTTGCGCTGCTTGCGGATCTTGATGAAGTCGTCGAGGAAACCGACGCCGCCCAATGCGGTGGTCAGGCCGAGGACGAGCAGGCCCGACGCCGTGGGTCCCTGAGCGTCGTAGCCCAGGCCGATCAGGTGCGACCCCCAGTATCCGGCCCACAGGCCGGCGAGAATCGCGACGCCGCCCATCGTGGGCGTGCCGCGCTTGGCCTGATGGCTCTGCGGGCCCTCCACCCGGATCTCCTGGCCGAAGCCCTGCCGGGAGAAGGCTTTGATGAGGACCGGGGTGAGCAGGATCGACACCGCAAGTGCGATACCTGCGGCAAAGAGAATCTGTCTCACCGGGCGTCCTCCGTCCCCGTAGCAGCGGTGTTGTCGGCGGGGTCGCCGAGCAGGGCATCGGCCACCGCCCACAGTCCGACCGATTGTGACGCCTTGACGAGAACGATGTCGCCCGGCTCCAGTTCTTCACGGAGAAGAGCGATCGCCGCGTCCGCGTCGGGCACGTGGCAGGCTTCCTCGCCCCAGGATCCTTCCATCACAGCGCCCTGGTAGAGGCCACGGACCTGTCTCGTGGGTCCGACCGCGATGACGCGGCTGACGTCGAGCCGGACCGCGAGGCGGCCGATCGCGTCGTGCTGGACGACGGAGTCGTCGCCGAGTTCTGCCATCTCGCCGAGCACCGCGAAGGTGCGGCGACGGGTGTTTCCGGCTCGCGCCATCGTCACCAGTGCTTTGATACCCGCCCGCATCGAATCCGGGTTGGCGTTGTAGGCGTCGTCGATGATCGTGACGCCGTCGGCGCGCGTGCGCACCGCCATACGGTGCGCCGATACGGGCGATGCGGCGGCGAGAGCGCCGGCGGCCTGCTCGGGGGTCGCACCGCACTCGACCGCGACGGCGAGGGCCGACAGGGCGTTGGAGACCTGGTGCTCACCGTGCACCGCGAGGGTCACCGGTACGCGGCGCTCCCCCGCGTCCTCGCGGAAGACGGCGGTGAACGACGCCCGCGCCTCGTCGTCGAGGCGCACGTCCTCGGCGCGGATATGGGCAGTGTCTCCGCTGCCGACCCACACCACGCGTGCCGTTGTCCGCGCTGCCATCTGCGCCACGAGGAGATCGTCTGCGTTGAGCACCGCGACGCCACCCTCCGAGGCGTCGGGCAGTGCCTCGACCAGTTCGCCCTTAGTTTGGGCGATGACTTCCTGCGACCCGAACTCGCCGAGGTGCGCGGTGCCGACGTTGAGCACCACGCCGATCTTCGGCGGTGCGATGGCGGCGAGTGTCGCGATGTGCCCGCGACCACGCGCGGACATCTCCAGCACGAGGAACCGGGTGTCCTCGGTGGCGCGCAACGCCGTCCACGGATGACCCAGTTCATTGTTGAACGATCCGGGCGGCGCGATCACCGGGCCGAGGGGTGAGAGCACCGCCGCGAGCAGATCCTTGGTCGACGTCTTGCCGGCAGATCCGGTGACGCCGACGACCGTCAGCCCGCGTGCGGTGAGGGCGTCGACGACCGACCGTGCCAGAGCGGCCAGCGCCGCGAGGACCGCAGCGCCCGAACCGTCGGCGTCGTGCTCGAGGGCGAGCGCGTTGGTGTCGGTGGGGGCGAGCGCCGGCACCACGATCGCGGGAACACCGACCGGTCGCGCCGCAAGCACCGCGACCGCCCCGGCCTCGATCGCTGCGGCCGCGTGGTCGTGGCCGTCCGACCGGGCGCCGGGCAGCGCGAGGAACAGGCCCCCGGGGCCGATCTTCCGGGAATCGAACTCCACCGTGCCGGTCACCTCGGCGGACGGATCATCGGTGTCGTAGAGCGTTCCCCCGACCACCTCCGCGATGCGTTCGAGTGTCATCGGGATCATGCAGTGCCTCCGTGATGCGGACCGCCCACAGCGGGCGGGATGTGACCGTCGTACCCGGAGGTGCTGCGGCGGTCGATGGACGCGGCCAGCACCTCTCGGTCGTCGAAAGGATGCTTCGTGCCGTCTATTTCCTGACCGGTCTCGTGGCCTTTACCGGCGACGAGGACGACATCCCCCGGGCGGGCCCACTGCACGGCGGCATCGATGGCGGCCGCACGGTCGCCGATCTCGAGGATGTCACCGCGTTCGGTGTCGGGGACGGCCCATGCCCCGTCGAGCACCGCCGCGCGGATCGCGGCGGCGTTCTCGCTGCGGGGGTTGTCGTCGGTGACGATGAGCAGATCGGCTCCGCGAGCGGCGACCTCGCCCATGAGCGGTCGCTTACCGCGGTCGCGGTCTCCTCCGGCCCCGACGACGACCGCGATCCGGCCGGTGGCGCTGCCGCGCAGAGTGTCCACCACCGCCGAGAGAGCCGCGGGTTTGTGGGCGTAGTCCACGATCGCGAGAAAGTCCTGTCCTCGCTCGACACGTTCGACCCGTCCGGGAACCGAGACGGTGGCGATGCCGCGGATCGCGGCGTCGAGGTCGGCGCCCACGGCAGCGCAGATCGCTGCCGCCAGGGCGGCGTTGGTGACGTTGTACCGCCCGGGCAGAGCGACCGACATGCGGTGCCCGTCGCCGGCGGGTCCGGTCAGCGTGAAGTCCTGCGCTCCGTCGGGGTCGGTGGTCGGGTCGGAAACCGTCCAATCGGCCGGGGTCCCCGGTGCGGTGCCGAGCGTCCACACCGCGTCCTCGCCGGCGCGGCCGGTCGCGGCGACCTCGGCCATCCGCTCGCCCCAGGGATCGTCCACGCATACCACCGCGCGTGCGGCTCGCACCGGGGAGTCCTGCGCGAACAGTCGCGCTTTCGCACCGAAGTAATCCTCGAAGTCCTTGTGGAAATCGAGGTGATCCTGCGACAGATTGGTGAACGCACCGACGTCGAAGTCCGTGGCGTCGACGCGTCCGAGCGCCAGCGCATGGCTCGACACCTCCATCACCACGGTGTCGACACCGCGTTCGAGCATGACGGCGAACAGAGCGTGGAGTTGGGGAGCTTCCGGCGTCGTCAGGGCGCTGGGTATCCGGATGCCGTCGATGCGGGTCTCGACGGTGCCCACCAGACCGGCGACATGCCCGGCCGCGGACAGCCCCGCTTCGACGAGATAGGCGGTGGTCGTCTTGCCGGAGGTGCCGGTGATGCCGACGACGCGCATCCGGCGGGACGGATGTCCGTACACCGTCGCCGAGGCAGCGCCCAGTACCGAACGAGGATCGGGATGCACCAGGACCGCGACGGGGCCGGACGCGACCGCAGCGACGAGGTCGCATCCCTCCGCATCGGTGAGGACGGCGACGGCACCCCGGTCGAGGGCCTCGGCTGCGAAGGACGCGCCGTGCGCGCGTGCACCGGGCAGGGCCGCGAAGATATCGCCGGGTCGGATGCCCTGTGCCCGGAGATCGATGCCGGTCACCGAGGTGTCCCCGGCCGGCGCTTCGTTCCCCACCGCGGTCAGCTCGGCGCCGATCGCGGCGGCGAGATCCTCGATCCGCGTCACCGGTGGATGTTCGGGCCGACGGCCCTCCTCCGGAGGCGTCGGATCCGGACTCGATGACACAGGCACCAGGTTCCTCTCACTATCGCCGCAGCGTCTCGCTGCCGGGCTCAACGGTTGCGTTCGTTCCGGCGTATCACGTTACCGACGTGCCGGGGCAAGGGCAGCAGGCGGTCGGACGATCAGTCGATCTGCAGGATCAACTTGCTCCCCGGATCGGTGGACAGCGGCACTCCGGTGCGCTGCAGCAACCACGACGCGATGTCGCGGAACAGCGGCGCGGCCGATTGACCGCCGGACCCGTCGGCACTGCGCGTCGGTGCGTCGAGCATGATCCCGACGACGTACCGAGGATCGTCCGCCGGGGCGATACCGGCGAAGGTGATCCAGTAGTCCGAATTCGAGTAGCACTTGCAGTTCTGGTCGATCTGCTGGGCGGTGCCCGTCTTACCCGAAATCTGGTAACCCTCGATCGCGGCTCCGGTGCCCGTCCCGCGCTGGTTACCGGTGTCGTCCTGCACCACCGACCGGAACATGTCGCGCACGGTCGCGGCGGTCTGCGGGCTCACGACACGCACCGGGTCCGGCCGCGGTGTCTCCTCGCGAGACCCGTCCGGTCCGATCGTCGCCCGGACGATCCGCGGAGGTACGCGTTCGCCGTCGTTCGCAATCGCCTGGTAGATGCTCGTCATCTGCAACAACGTCATCGACAGGCCCTGCCCGATGGGCAGGTTCGCGAAGGTGCCACCGGACCACTGCTCGCGGCTGGGCACCAGGCCGGCGGATTCGCCCGGCAGGCCCACCTCGGTGCGCTGCCCGAGTCCGAACAGGTTCAGCATTTCGGCATAGCGGTCCTCACCGACCCGCTCCGCGAGCATCAGTGTGCCCACGTTCGAGGACTTTCCGAACACGCCGGTCGTGGTGTACGGGACCACCCCGTGGTCCCACGCGTCCTTGACCGTGGCACCGGACATGGTGATGGTGCCGGGCACCTGGAGTACCTCGGCGGGGGTGGTGAGGCCGTCCTCGATGGCCGCGGCAGCAGTGATGATCTTGTTCACCGACCCGGGCTCGAACGGGGAACTCACCGCGAGGTTGCCCTGCTCCGCGTCGGGCGGGTTGTTGGCCACCCCGATCGACGGGTCGAACGTGTTGTCGTTGGACATCGCGAGCACCTGGCCGGTGTGCGCGTCCAGGACGACCGCCGACGCGTTCTTCGCACCCGACAGGTCGCGGGCACGTTGCACCTGCTGCTGGACGTAGTACTGGATGTCGTTGTCGATGGTGAGTTCGACGGACGATCCGTTCACGGCGGGTTGCCGGTCACGCCAACTGCCCGGGATCACCGCACCGTCGGAACCCCGGTCGTACGTCGACGAACCGTCCGTACCGGCCAGCATCGAATCCATCGAGGCTTCGAGGCCGATGAGACCGTGTCCGTCCCAGCCCGTCGCGCCCACGATGTTCGCGGCGAGGGAACCGCCCGGATACAGCCGGATGTCCTGCCGTTCGAGACCGACCATGTCGTATTCCTCGACGATCTCGGCTGCGACACCCGGGTCGACCCCGCGCGCGAGATAGACGAAACTCTCGTCGCTTTCGAGTTTCTCCAGCACGTCCTTCTCGGGTGCCGCCGTACCGAGTGCCTTGTGCACGGCCTTGGCGACGCCCTCGAGATATTCGTCGGTCGCAGGCGCCGACGGGTCCTTCTCGCGTGCTTCTTCCAGTTCTTTTCGGACGCGGACCGGTTGAAAAGTCAGCGCTTTCGCTTCCATCGTGTAGGCGATCGGGTTCCCGTTGCGGTCGCCGATCGTCCCCCGGGTCGCAGGTTCGACGAGACGGGTGGTCCGCTGGCTCGCAGCCTCGGCCGACAGCGTCGGTGCTTGGAACACCTGGACCACCAGCAACTGCACGGCGACGGCGGCCAACGCCAAGAACATGACCCCGCGCCCGATCCGGTTCCGGAACTCGAAGCCGGTGGAACCGCCACGAGCCGGAGCCTGTCGAGCGCGTCGGGCGCCGCCGCGTGCTGCCGGTGTCGCACGACCCGGCGGTACACGGCGAGAGGTGGAACCTCGCGTCACCGGCGCCCGTCCTCGGGCTCCGCCGGTTGCCCGGCGCCCAGAGCCTCGGCGGCCTGCGGCGCGGCGTCCTCGGGTCGGGGCATCTCGCTCACGGGAACCAATTGTTCCGCTTCCACTCCGGGGGCCCCGGCATTCGGGAGCTCCGGCGTGGCGGTCTGCGGGTTCGCCGGGCGGGGCGCAGCGTTCTCGGCCAGCGCGTCCGTTCCGCTCGGGCGCGGGGTCGGTTCTTCACCGACCTCGGACAGCGGGCGCGGGTTTTCGACGCCGGCACTACCCGACAGGGGCGCTTGCCCACGTGTCTCGGTGCTCGCCCGCCCGCGGTTGAGCGGAGCCGGAGGAGCGCCCTGGGCGGGGACGGCTTCTCCCACGACGCGGACGGATCCGTCCTCGGCGACGACGATCCGCGCCACCTGCGAACTGGGGATCATGCCGAGCTTCGCGGCTTCCACGGCGAGTACCGGTGCGGAGTTGCCCGCCTCGACGTCGCGCTGCAGCACTGCGCGTTGCTGAATCAGAGTTTCGTTGAGGGCGCGCGCGGTGCTCAGGTGATAGGTGTCCTCCGCGGCACCGCTCGTGAGCAGGAGCGTCGCGGCCATACCCACCCCGAGCAGAGCGAGAATAGTGGCCACGAACGGGATTCGGGTCCGGACACGACCGCCTCCGGTGGTACGTCCGCGCGTCTGCGCCACAGGCACGCCGAGTTGCGCGGCGCGCTGGTTCCGGCGCTGATATGCGCGTTGCGCCGCCGTGGATCGAGCCGGCCCGCGGTGGGGCGACGACGCCACCTGTACGGTCATCGGTTACCTCCTGGCGATTCGTTCTGCAGCACGCAGGCGGACGGGAGCCGAACGTGGGTTGATCTCGATCTCGTCGTCCGAGGCGCGTTCGGCGCCACGGGTCAACATGCGAAGCTCGGGTCCCATCCCCGGCAGTTCCACCGGGAGTCCCTCGGGGCTGCGCGATTTCGCGCGAGGAGCGAGTTCCTGCTTCACCACCCGGTCTTCGAGGGACTGGTACGACATGAAGACGATCCGGCCGCCCACCGCCAACGCGTCGAGAGCCTCGGGAATGGCGTCACGCAGCGAGTCGAGTTCGCTGTTGACCTCGACGCGTAGCGCCTGGAACGTCCGCTTGGCGGGGTGGCCGCCGGTACGGCGCGCCGCAGCAGGGATCGCCCGGTAGAGGAGTTCGACGAGTTCGCCGCTGGTGCGGAACGGGGTCTTCTCCCGGGTGCGGACGATGTCGGAGGCGATCTTGCCCGCGAAGCGTTCCTCCCCGTAGGTGTGGAGGATCCTCGCGAGGTCGCCGTGACTGTAGGTATTGAGCACGTCCGCAGCCGTGATGCCCGTGGTGGGATCCATCCGCATGTCGAGGGGAGCGTCCTTGGAGTACGCGAAACCGCGTTCCGCCTCGTCGAGTTGCATCGACGAGACTCCGAGGTCGAACAGAACGGCGTGCACGGACCCGACGCTGTCGAGGCCGCACTGCTCGAGCGCGTCGGCGAAGCCGTCGTATCGCGTGTGCACGAAGTCGGTGCGATCGGCGAACTCGGCGAGCCGGTTCTGCGCGATCGACAGCGCATCGGGGTCGCGGTCGAGTCCGACGAGGCGAAGACCTGGATAGGTTCTCAGAAAGTGCTCGGCGTGCCCACCGAGACCGAGCGTGGCGTCGACGTAGACCGCACCTTCGCCGCCGGGGCCCACCGCTTCGATCGCGGGGCCGAGGATTTCGACGGCCCGGCCGAGAAGGACGGGGACATGCCCGAATTCTCCGTGCTCGTCCGCGGTCGACTCGTCCTCGCCGTCCACCATGTCTCCTCCGGAATCCTGCTCGGGCCGCATACGGTCTGTCGGTTACTCGTTCGAGATGCTCGGTGTCGCACCGGTTCCGGATACGGCGACGGCGAATGCCTCGAGGTCTCTGTCCGAGCGAGGGAGACCTGACGCTGGGGAAGTGCGTCAGGGCTTCCCTGTCCGGACCTGGCGCTGGGGAAGTGCGTCAGGGCCGGCGTCGGGCAGAGACCTCGCGGCATTCGCCGCGCAGCCGTGGCTCCGTCACGAGATGTCGCGGTCACAGGATGTCGCGCAGTGCCTCGTCTCTCGCTTCGGAGAAGTCCTCTTCGTGTTCGGCCAAGTAGCTGTCCCACGCCTCGGCGTCCCAGATCTCCAGATACTTGACCGAGCCGATCACCACACAGTCCTTGGTGAGCCCCGCGTACTTGCGGTGCGCCGAGGACAACGTGATGCGGCCCTGACCGTCCGGACGCTGCTCGTCCGTTCCCGAAGCGAGGCTCCGAAGGAACGCGCGAGCCTGGGGGTTGCTGCGAGAAGCACCCGCAGCGCGCTCCGCCAAGGCAGCGAACTCTTCCCGAGGGAACACGGTGAGGCTGTGATCCTGCCCCTTGGTGATCATCAGCCCTCCCGCCAGCTCGTCTCGGTATTTGGCCGGCAGCGTGAGCCGGCCCTTGTCGTCCAGCTTCGGCGTGTAGGTACCGAGGAACACTCGGCACCTCCCGCCTTGGTCGGACGGATCTTTCGTCTATGACGGGCTCAGCCTGCCTCCCGCCGCGACCCACAGTACCCCACTTTCCCCCACCGCAGCCCGATTACCGCACCCGTTTCGCGTGTGTTGCGGCAAAAGTTCCAGCTCACCCGTAGTGGCGGAAAGTGGGGGCGATTTCGTCACCCGGCCGGCGGCCCCGAACACGCCGACGTTCCGGTGCGATCTCCATCACACGCAGCCGGACAAAAGCCCTGGTGGCGCGCCAGCGTCGGACGACCGTCGGGGACACCGAGCCGGAAGGTGGGGCGTCGTGGAGTTACGGCCGCGCCAGGCCGCCCGCAGGCCGCTGACCTCCCCGGACACGACTACGGCGCGACCCGTGGGGTCGCGCCGTAATACGTGTGAAGCGGTGATGCGTCAGTCTTGTTCGAAGCGCCTTCGGAAGCGCTCCTCCATCCGGTGGGTGAACCCTCCGCCGGATTTCTTTCCGCCCCGAGGTCCGGTACCGCCGGTCCTCCCGGAAGCAGGCCGGGTGGGTGCGTCTCCCGTATTCGATCGTCGACGACCGCCTACCAGGAGCAGAACACCAGCCGCGAACATCACCAGAAACCCGAGCAAACTGATGACCGGGAATCCACCGGGCTTGACCGGCAACGCGACTCCAGCGATCAACAGTGTCAATCCCAAGACGAACAGCACACCGGCCTGTAGCCGATGTCGGTTCGACGCCATCCCCAGCCGCTTCCCGCGGACGGTCGAGGCGAACTTGGGGTCCTCAGCATAGAGCGCGCTCTCGATCTGATCGAGCATGCGCTGCTCGTGCTCGGAGAGTGGCACGGTACCTCCCCCGGCACTAAACGGTGGCCACCGAATTCTGGGTGAATCCGACGGGGGGCCGACTTTGACGGCCGCCTGGTGTTGATAATACGAGTACATCTCTCCCGGGACCACCAACTCTGTGGCCGAGTTCCCGGACGGCTCACGAAAATGGGAGCCGGATGGGGACAAAAGTCACCGCGTAGAGGCGATTTCGGCACCTTCTTCACTGGCGAGATAGTCCTCGACGTCGTGGAGGAAGCGGCCCACCTCGTCGTAGAACTCGCCGGCGCCGTCGGCATCCACCGCTCGCGCCACCCCGGCTTCGACCGCGGTGCGCGTGGCGGAGCGATCGGCGAAGTAGTCCGCCCAAACCGCGAACGACTCGTCGGCGCGCGCCATCAGGACCCACGCGTTGCGTGTGCCGGGCCGCCGCAGCGGACGAGCCGGGGCGCGCAGCTCCGCCGCCGCCACCACCGCGCCCGCACCTCGCAGCGCAGCGAGATAGGCGAGCCGGAAGCGCTCGGGAGGGGCGTCCGCACCGGCAGCCGCGGACAGAAGTGCGTCCGCCTTGCGGAGCAGCGTGGCCGCGCGGGCGGATGTCGAATGCCCGGCGCATCGCGCGGCGCCGCGGGACGACTCGCCCGGAACGTGGCGTGGTCCTCGTATGCCGAAATCTATGGTGGACATGCCGTGCACCTCCTCGACCTCACCACCGGTGTCCGGTAGTGCCACCCACCACCGTGGTCTCGATGGTGGTATTACCGGTGTTCCGGTAGTAGCCCGGAGTGATCCGGGGATGTTCGCTTCCCTCGAACATCACCGGATCACCGGTATCGAACATGCGTTCGACGTATTGAATGATAACCGGACCCACCGACAACCCGTCAAGAGAAGGCGGCCCCCGATCCCAGACGAGCATCGATCCTCTGTGAACCCATCGAACGAACCGCCCGCCGAGACGGGCAACGACCGTCGTCCCGAGCCCTCTCGCGGCGCACCGATCTTCGTCGACCTGTCCCCCGCGGCGTTCCGGGCACACCTGCCCCAATTGCTGGCGGTCTACGTAGCCGCGATGAGATACCCGCGCGGGACGGAGCAGCATCGCGCACCGATGTGGTCCGAACATGCCGGGCGCGCCGGATGGCAGGCCGTCGCGGTCGCGCTTCCCGAGGACCCCGGAACCTTCGTCGGCATCGCCTACGGATACCGCGGCGACCCGCACCAGTGGTGGAACCAGCAGGTCCGCACGGGGATGCGGCACACGGGCCGGACGCAGGACTACATAGAGTCGGTCCTCGGTGACTATTTCGAACTCACCGAACTGCACGTGCGACCCGATATCCAGGGCCTCGGCCTCGGCCGGTCCCTGCTGTACCGGCTTCTCCGCGACCGCACCGAACGCACCGTGCTGCTCTCCACCCCGGAGGTCCCGGGCGAGGACAATCGTGCGTGGCGGCTGTACCGGAGCTTCGGTTTCGTGGACGTCGTACGTAGATTCGTCTTCACCGGCGACGCGCGGCCCTTCGCCGTCCTCGGCCGCACGCTTCCGCTCGAACCACATCTCGCCCCTCCCGCTTCGACAGGACCCTCATGACGCCAGTTCTGGATACCCTCGTCGTCGGCTCGGGACACAACGCGCTGGTATCGGCGTGTTATCTGGCCCGGGAGGGCTGGTCGGTCCACGTGCTCGAACGTGACACCGTGCCGGGCGGGGCCGTGTCCACCGTCGAACGATTTCCCGGCTACGCGGTGGACCGCGGGTCGTCGGCGCACATCATGGTGCGGCACTCCGGCATCGTGGAGGAACTCGACCTCGCCGCACACGGGCTGAGGTATCTGGACTGTGATCCCTGGGCCTTCGCGCCGCCGCCTCCGAACACCGACCGTCCCGGGATCGTGTTCCACCGCGACCTCGACCGGACGTGCGTGTCGATCGAGAAGGCAGCCGGCAAACGGGAGGCCGACGCCTACCGCCGCTTCGTGACCGACTGGAGACCGCGCAGCGCCGCCGTCATGAAGTCGTTTGCGAACCCCCCGACCGGCCGGCATCTGCTGTCGTCGTTCTGGGGTCTCGACGCGAAGGACGGCGGCAGCGCACTGTCGCGCCGCTTCCTGACCACGGGCGACACCCTGCTCGACGAGTACTTCGACGACGAACCGCTCAAGGCCGCGCTCGCCTGGTTCGGCGCACAGTCCGGGCCGCCGATGTCCGAACCCGGCACCGCCGCCATGGTCGGCTTCGCCGCGCTGATGCACACGCTTCCACCGGGCCGCGCGATCGGCGGGAGCGGCGCCTTGACCCAGGCGCTCCTGTCCCGCCTCGAATCGGACGGCGGATCGGTCACCTGTGGCGATGCCGTCACCGAGATCCGCCGGACCGGGTCGACGTGGACGGTGCGCACCGCGTCGGGGAGCACCTTCACCGCTCGCACCGTGATCGCCGGCTGCCACATCCTCACCACCCTCGAACTGCTCGGGCAGGGCGGCTACGACCCCGACACACTGACACGCTGGCGCCGCGCGGTACGGGTGGGACCGGGCATCGGAATGGTGCTCCGACTCGGCACCGATGCTCTTCCCCGCTACCTCGGCGCCGACGAACCCGCCGACACCACCACCGGTCTGCAACTGCTCGTCGACGATCGCGCGCACCTTCGCCTCGCACACGGTGCTGCGATGGCGGGCGAACTGCCGCCGCGCCCCTCCGTGCTCGGGATGAGCTTCTCCGCGATCGACCCCACGATCGCCCCCGTGGGCGAGCACCAGGTGACCCTGTGGTCGCAGTGGCATCCGTACCGGCTCAGCGGTGGACGCAGCTGGGACGAGGTCGCCGAGAGCGAGACGGACCGGATCCTCGCGGAGATGGAATTGCGCGCACCCGGTTTCACCGACAGTGTCCGGCACCGGTACGTGCAGACTCCCGCCTCGATCGAGAGCGAACTGGGACTGCTGGGCGGCAACGTGATGCACATCGAGATGTCGCTCGACCAGATGTTCCTGTGGCGTCCGCTGCCCGAACTGTCCGGCTACCGGGTGCCCGACGCTCCCGGTATGTATCTCACGGGCGCGTCGACCCACCCGGGCGGCGGGGTCTCCGGCGCCAGTGGCCGCAGTGCCGCGCGCACGGTGCTCGCGGATGCACGGGGCGGTGTACTGCGGCGGACCTGGAACCGGATCTCCCGGTGACCGATGCCGGCACCGGGCGGAGGGTCCCGGCGTGGCAGACGGCCGTGCCGGTCGCACTGGCCGCGGGCGCTGTGGCCGCCCAGATCGCCTATCCGCTCACCGAGGGAACCGCGCGGGACCGGGTCACGGTCGCGGTGGTACTCCTGCTCGCCGCAGCGTCCCTCACCCATGCCGCCGCGCGCCGCGGCCTCGGGTGGGCCGCGGTGCTGTTCGTGGTCTCCGCGGGCGGGGGTTTCGCCTCCGAGGTGATCGGGACCGCCACCGGCTACCCGTACGGCTGCTATGCCTACGCGGTCGACCGGATCGGTCCGGCCGTGGCGGACGTACCGCTCGTGGTTCCCCTCGCCTGGACCGCCGGCCTCTACCCCGTGTGGTGTGTCGCCACGCGCATCACCCGTACGGCCCCGGGCCGCGTCGCCGCGGTCACCGTCGGGATGGTGGGCTGGGACCTGTACCTCGATCCCCAGATGGTCGCGGACGGCCAGTGGGTGTGGTGCAACGGCGGTGGTCTGCCGGGCATCGCGCACATTCCCCTCACCAACTACGCGGGCTGGGTGGTGGTCGCCGCGGCGATGGCCACAGTCCTTCTGGTGTTCGACTCCCGCTCGAGACGCCTCTCACCCCGGCACGACACCGTCCCGATCGCGTTGTTCCTGTGGACGTGGCTCGGCTCCGCCCTTGCCCACAGCGTGTTCCTCCAGGCGTCCGAACTCCGCTTTTCCGCGATCTACGGTCTCGTCGTCATGGGGATTCTCGGCGTTCCGCTACTGCGGTCCCTCGTGTCCACGCCACCGGACGACTCCGAGGTGCGACTCGCCGCAACGACCCGGATGGCCCGCCGACCGTGACCGCGCCTGGCACCATATTCCCCGTGCAGCAGTCCACCATGTCTGTCCGCCGCGCCCTCGCGGTCGCGGGCCTCGTCCTTCTCGCCCTTCCGTTCCTCACCGGTTGTCTGCGGGTCCAGGCGTCGATGGGTATCTCGTCCGACGACCGTGTGTCGGGGCAGATCGTCGCCGCGACCATTCCCGCCGACGAGGAAGACGCCGGCCCACAGCTCGTGGCACCCCCGTCGCTGGAGGGCAAGGTCCAGGTCCAGCCATACGAGCAGGACGGCTATGTGGGCAGCCAGGTCTACTTCAGCGGTCTGACGTTCGGCGATGTGCAACAGCTGATGACGATGTCCGAGCAGGGTGCGGGGATGCTCCAGCTCAACCTCCAGCGCAACGGGGACCTGGTCTCGCTCAACGGCCGGGTCGACCTCGAATCGGCCCCGTCGCTGGGCACCGACGTGCAGTTCACGCTCGCCTTCCCCGCCCGGGTCGCGACCACCAACGGCACGCGTGAATCCGACTCCATCGTGACGTGGAAGCTGCCCGCCGGAGAGGTGAGCACCCTGCGGGCCGAGGTGCGCTACTCCGACCCGAACACCCGGGGCCTGGCCGGATGGGCCGGAATCATGGCGGGTGCAACATTCGGTGTCGCGCTCCTGGTCGGCGTACTCGCCTGGTGGACCCGCGACCCGGTACGCCGGCGCACCACGGTGCCCGACGACGAGGACCGATCCTGAGCCGGGTCCGCCTCCCCCGCCGAGTGGTCGCGTTGGGCGCCGGTGCCGCTCTCTACGGAGCGGTCGTCGCGGCCGCCAACCGGTTCGCTCTGCCTCGCCTGCGCGAGGGAGCCGCCGTCACCGAATCGGTGACCGTGGTGGTCCCGGCCCGCGACGAGGCACCCCGGATCGCATCCGTGATCGCCGACCTCCGGGAACAGCGCGGTGTTCCGCGGCTGCGGGTGCTCGTGCTCGACGACGACTCCTCCGACGGCACCTTCGAGATCGCACGACGCGCGGCGGACAGCGATCCGCGGATCACGGTGGTGCGATCGAGCACGCCGCCCCCGGACGGCTGGACCGGAAAAGCCGCGGCGTGCGAGCGCGCCTTCTCCGAGTCCCACCCGGACGAGACCGGTGTCGTGGTCTTCATCGACGCCGATGTCCGGCTACGGCCGGGCGCGATCGCCGCGGCGGTCACACTTCTCCGGTCACGATCGGCGGCACTGGTGTCACCGTGGCCGTACCAGGTTGCCGGCACCGTGACCGAGCGTCTCGTGCAGCCGTTGCTGTTCTGGTCCTGGTTCTCGATACTGCCGGTCGCCGTCGCCCATCGCACCCGTCGTCCGTCGATGGCCGTCGCCTGTGGTCAGTTCCTCGCGTTCGATACGGCCGACTATCGCGCGATCGGGGGCCATTCCGCGGTCGCGGCGAGCCCGACCGAGGACCTCGACCTGGCGCGGACGTTGCGGCGGTCCGGGCGCACCACCGTCGTCGCGGCGGGCGGGCCGCTCGTGTCGTGCCGGATGTACGAGGGCCGACATACGCTGACCGGCGGCTACACGCGGTGGTTGTGGTCGGCGTTCGGATCACCGGCAGGCGCGGCAGCCGTCGTGACGGCATACGCAGTCGCCTACGTCGTTCCCGCCGTCGCCGCGGTGGCGGGGCGTGGCCACACTCGCCGCTGGGGGGTGCTCGGCACCGGCGCGGCACTGTTGTCCCGCGCGGTCGCACGATCGACGGAGCGGGGCGAGCGCCTGGACGCGGCGGACGCCCTCGGTATCGCCGCGCATCCGGTGTCCGTCGTCATCTTCGGGTGGCTGACCGCCGCATCCGTGCGGGCCCGCAGCGCGGGTCGCGCGGTATGGAAGGACCGCCTGCTGCCGTGACCCGGGGATCGGGCGGGCCGGGTCTCAGACCGGCTGCCCGGCCGGCACGGAGGAACGGACCTCGATCCCGAGCCGCGAGAGCACCTCGCTGGTCGCGCGGGCGAAATTCAGCGTGATGAAGTGCAGGCAGGGCGCGCCTTCCGCGATCAGCCGCTCGCACATCTCGGTCGCGACCTCGATGCCCACCTCGCGCACAGCGGCGCGATTCTCTTCGGGCCCGTCTCCGGCTGCGCGGACCAACCGCTCCTCGAGCGCGGCGGGCAGCTTCGAACCGGACAGCTCGAGGCTCCGGCGCGCCGAGCGCAGCGAGGTGATCGGCATGATCTCCGGAATGATCGGCTTGGCCGCCTGTTCGGGATCGCACGCGGCGACCCGGTCGCGCAGTCGCAGGTAGTGCTCGACATCGAAGAACATCTGCGTGATCGAGTACTCGGCACCCGCACGCAACTTCTGTACGAGGTAGCGGGTGTCGTGGTCGAGGTCCGGCGAGCGGTGGTGCCCCTCCGGGAACGAGGCCACTCCGACGTGGAAGTCGCCGAGATCGCGCACCAGTCGCACGAGTTCGTCGGCGTGCTCGAGACCGTCGGGGTGCTTCTCCCATTCGCCGAGCGGATTTCCCGGCGGGTCGCCACGGAGCGCGAGAATGTTGGTGATGCCGCGGTCGGCATAGGCACCGACCATCGCGCGGATCTCGTCGACGCTGTGCCCCACCGCGGTGAGGTGGGCGACGGGGAGCATCGTGGTTTCTTCGGCGAGGTCGCCGGTGACGCGAACGGTACGGTCCCGGGTCGATCCACCGGCGCCGTACGTCATGGACACGAAGGCGGGGCCGAGCCGCTCGAACGCGCGCACGGCTCGCCACAGTCGCGCCTCGGCGTCGGCGTCCCGGGGCGGGGAGAACTCGACCGAGAACGGAATCCTGCCGGACCGTGTGGTACCGAGACGGTCCACGATGGATGGGGTGCGGGACTCTCCGCTGTCCTCGGTCGCCCTGACCAGATCGTTTTCCACGCGTTCAGCATAAGGCGCGGGCATTCGCGTCCGGTCCGCGGCGACCCCTGCGGGGGCCCGATAGGGTGGACCGCGGTGCCGGGACCGTGGTCGTCCGACGGTGCCGTGCACATCGACCAGGAGGTTTGTCCTGTCCACCGGAGCCGATCCCGTGCCCGCCCCCTCACTTCCCGGACTCGTCGAGGACGCCCTGCGGCAGTTCTTCGCCACCCGCGCCGAACTGGTCGACTCGGTCGGCGGTGGATACCGCGACGCCGTCGCGACACTCCAGTCGTTCGTGCTACGCGGCGGAAAGCGGGTCCGGCCGTCGTTCGCCTGGACCGGCTGGCTCGGCGCCGGCGGCGATCCGGCCGGACCTGACGCCGACGCCGTGCTGCGCGCCTGCTCGGCCCTCGAATTGGTGCAGGCCGGTGCGCTCGTCCACGACGACATCATCGACGCGTCGACCACCCGCCGGGGCTTTCCGACCGTGCACGTCGAGTTCGCGAGCGGGCACCGCAACGCCGGGTGGCAGGGTTCGGCGGAGCAGTTCGGTGAGGCCGCTGCCATCCTGGTCGGCGACCTCGCTCTCGTCTGGGCCGACGACATGCTGCGGGAATCGGGATTGTCCGCCGAGCAACTCGCACGGGTGACGCCGGTGTGGTCGGCGATGCGGACCGAAGTCCTCGGTGGCCAGTACCTCGACATCGTCGGTGAGGTCGCGTCGGACGAGACGGTCGAGTCCGCGACGCGCGTGAACCGGTACAAGACGGCGGCGTACACGATCGAGCGCCCGCTGCACATCGGTGCGGTGCTCGCCGGCGCCGACGACGACCTGATCGCCGCCTATCGCCGGTTCGGCACCGACATCGGTCTCGCATTCCAGCTTCGCGACGACCTACTGGGAGTTTTCGGCGACCCCGCCGTCACCGGTAAGCCGTCCGGAGACGACCTCCGGTCCGGCAAGCGCACCGTACTGCTCGCACTTGCGCTCGAGTCCGCGGACGCGACCGACCCGGCTGTCGCGCGAGCGCTGCGCGAGGCGATCGGCGCCGACCTCACGGACGATCAGGTCGAGGAGATCCGCGGCGTGCTCGTCGACCTCGGCGCAGTCGACAAGGTCGAGCAGCGGATCACGGCCCTCACCGACAGCGCGTTCGAGGCTCTCGACGCCTCCGGCGCCACCGAGGAGGGCAAAACGCGGTTACGCGCGTCGGCGGTCGCCGCGACGCGCCGCGCCGCCTGATGACCGGCACGCGCGTCGTGCCCGGAGCCCACCGGGTGGTCGTGGTCGGTGCGGGCCTCGCCGGCCTCGCCGCGGCCCTGCACCTCCGTGGCGCCGGGAAAGAGGTCACCGTCCTCGAGCGCGCCGACACCGTCGGGGGCTGCGTCGGGACGTACACCGGCCCGGGTTACGAGATCGACAACGGCGCGACGGTGCTGACGATGCCGGAACTGATCGCCGACGCACTCGCCGCGGTGGGTGCCGATGCCGGTTCCGTGGATCCGCCACTGCGTACGAGCCGGCTCTCCCCCGCCTATCACGCCCGGTTCGACGACGGCAGCACCCTCGACGTCCACTCGGACCCGGACGCGATGACCGCCGAGATCACGCGAGTGTGCGGAGCCGAGGAAGCGCAGCGGTATCTGCGCCTGCGCGCGTGGCTCGCGGACATCTTCGACGCGGAGTACGACCGCTTCATGGACGCGAATTTCGATTCGCCGCTCGACCTCGTCTCCTCTCCGGCCGCCGTCCGCGACCTGCTGCGTCTGCTCCGGATCGGCGGGTTCGGCCGACTCGGCACTCAGGTAGGCCGCCGGGTCACCGACCCGCGGCTGCGGCGGGTCTTCACGTTCCAGGCGCTCTACGCGGGGGTCGCTCCCGCGCAGGCACTCGCGGTGTACGGGGCGATCGCGCACATGGACACCACACTCGGTGTGTACACCGTCGAGGGTGGGATGCGCCAGATCGCCCGGACCATGGCCGCAGCGTTCGTCGGTGCGGGCGGGCGCCTGCACCTCGGCAGCGAGGTCACGGCGCTCGATGTCGACACGGGGCGTGTCACAGCGGTATCCACGGCGGCAGGTGACCGTTACGCATGCGACGCCGTGGTGCTCACGCCGGGCTCGCCCGTGGTGGACAGCCTGCTGCCCGCGCGCCGGCGTCGCCGGACGCTCGCCGCACCGTCGGCCGTCGTGCTGCACGGCACCGTCCCCACCGCGGTCTCGGGCGCATGGAGCGCCCGGCATCACCACGTCATCGATTTCGGTGGCGCGTGGGAACGCACGTTCGCCGAGATCACCCGGCGGCGAGGACGTGGACGGCTGATGTCGGATCCGTCTCTGCTCATCACCCGGCCCGCTCTGTCCGATCCGGGACAGTTGCTCGAGCGTGACGGCAGAGAACACGAACCGCTCTCGGTGCTCGCACCGTGCCCGAATCTCGACAGCGCGCCGTTCGACTGGTCCGCGCTGTCCGGCCCGTACCGCCGGGAACTGCTCGCGGTGCTGGAGTCGCGCGGCTACCGCGGCGTCGCGGACCCGGTGCCGGGGGGCCCCCGCGCCCCCCCCGCCGGCCACGTGGCACGCCCGGGGCATGATCGCCGGAAGCCCGTTCGCCGCGGCGCACGTGTTCCGCCAGACGGGGCCGTTCCGTCGTCGCAATGTCGATCCGCGGTTCCCGAATGTTGTGCTCGCGGGGTCGGATACGGTTCCCGGAGTCGGTGTCCCCACTGTGCTCATGTCGGGACGTCTGGCCGCCCAACGGCTCGGCGTGCCGCGGGCCCGACGGACTAGGGAGCCGGGGACATCACGCCTCCACTAAACTGTCACCGTTCGTCAGCACCTGTTCGTCAACATCGTTCGCCAGACCCTGCGCTCCGCGCCGGCACCGCTTCCGGGGAGGAACCCACACCCATGTCGTCCCCCGCCGCCCCCGACGCCGACCCGCAGGACCGATCGGCGGCGGATTCGGCAGCGTCCCCACCCCCTGACCTCCCCGCCTCGAAGAACCGGGCGCCGGACGGCAGAACGTCGGCCGGCAGGGTCACAGCCTTTCTGCGGAGCCCCGCCGGCAACGCAGCCCTCCTCGGGACCTGCGGTTCGGTGCTGATGACGTTCGGCAGCTTCGGCGCCGGTAGCGTCCGGCGGCAGGACCCGCTTCTCGAAGAGATGTTCCTGTCGTGGCTGCGGTTCGGTCACGGTCAACTGCTGTCGATGATCATCCTCTGGGTGGGCGTGCTGATCATGATCGGCGCGTGGGTCCGCGTGGGGCGCGCGACGCTCGCCGGCACGGTCGGCCTCCGCGACCTGTGGACCGTGCTGCCCGCCTGGACCGCGCCGCTCCTCGTCGCCACGCCGATGTTCAGTCGCGACGCATATTCGTATCTGGCGCAGGGTGCGATGCTGCGGGCCGGTTTCGATCCTTACACCGACGGCCCGGTGGTCAACCCCGGCGTCCTGCTCGACAACGTCAGCAACGTATGGACCACCACGACCACGCCGTACGGTCCGGTGCACCTGCTGCTCGGTTCCGGCATCACGGCCGTCACCGGCGACAATGTCGTGTCGGGTACCTGGTTATGGCGGGTGACGATGCTGCCGGGCCTGTTCCTCATGGCCTGGGCCGTGCCCCGCCTCGCACGCCGCATGGGCGGCAACCCGGCGATCGCCCTGTGGCTCGCGGTGCTCAATCCCCTCGTGCTCATCCACCTCGTCGGTGGCGTCCACAACGAACTGCTCATGGTCGGTCTGATGACGGCGGGCATCGTGCTCGTCCTCCAGGGCCGTCATGTCGGCGGCATCGCCCTGGTGTCGGCGGGTGCGGCGATCAAGGCCACCGCCGGGATCGCGCTGCCGTTCCTGGTCTGGGTGTGGATGATCCACGAACGCGACCGGGCGCTCGCCGAGGGGCGCGAACCGGCGGCCCCGGTGCGGTTGTTCTTCAAGGCGGCGGCCGCCGGATTCGCGGTGTTCGTGGCGGTCTTCGGCGGTGCCTCGCTCCTCGCCGGCGTGGGTATCGGCTGGCTCACGGCGCTGTCCGGATCTTCGAAGATCATCAACTGGCTCTCGCTCCCCACCATGGTGGCGCACGTGGGCACCTGGATCACGCCGTGGCGACTCGGATCGATCCTCGATGTCACCCGCATGCTGTGTGCGGTCGCGCTCGTGGTGATCCTCGTGTGGGCATGGTGGCGATTCCGCCGCACCGAACGCGACGCCGTGCTGGGCATCGTCGTGGCGCTCACCGCCGTGACGTTGCTGTCCCCCGCGGCGCTGCCCTGGTACTACTCGTGGCCGCTCGCGGTGGCCGCGGCCTTCGCCATGTCGGATCGCACCCTGATGATCCTGGTCGCCCTGTCCACATGGCTCATGCTGGTCTTCAATCCCGACGGTTCGATCGGCATGTACAACATCGCGCACGTGGCGCTCGCTGTGGTGGCAGCCGTCATCGCCGCTCGGTCGCTGACCACCCGCGACCCGCTGCGCCTGAGTTCGCGCTCCCGCACCGCACAGGTCGACGGTCCGGGCTCCGCACCTGTCGGCGGGGCCTGATCACCGGAGTGTTCGATCCGCACGCTCCCCGGCCACGCCCCGACGACCTCGACGCGGCGTTCGCACACTGTGCTCGTCTCACCGCGGAGCACGGGCGCACGTACCACCTCGCGGCGCGGCTGCTCCCGGCCTCGCAGCGACGCGCGGTCCACGCCCTGTACGGGTTCGCGCGGGTGGTCGACGACCTCGTCGACGTGACCGCGGTCGACGATCCCGTCGAGGCCGCCCGCGGGCTCGCCGCCACAGAGCGCCGGTTCCGGGCCGCTCTCGCCGGAGAACCGGGCCGGCCGGACGAGTTGGGCCTCGTACTGCGTGCTCTCGCCGAGACGGTGCGCCGATATGATGTTCCGATCGCCTATTTCGAGGCGTTCCTCCGATCGATGCGCATGGATGTGCCCGGTACGCCCGAGCACCGCAGCCACTACCGCGACATGGCCGAGTTGTACGACTACATGTACGGCTCCGCCGTGGTGATCGGTCTCGAACTGCTCCCGGTGTTCGGCGTCGACGACCCGGACGCGGTGCCGCACGCCTCCGCGCTGGGCACGGCATTCCAGCTCACGAACTTCATCCGCGACGTCGGTGACGATCTCGACCGCGACCGTCTCTATCTTCCGGTCGAGCTGTGGGCGTCGTTCGGGGTCGATGTCGAACTGCTGCGGGAGGGCCGCCGCACCGGCACGGTGGATCCCCGTGTCCGGCGGGCTCTGGCCCACGCGGTCGCGCTGGCCCGCGCCGAATACCGCAAGGCCGAACCGGGTCTGGATCTGCTACCCGACCGGGTGCGACCGGGTATCCGTGCCGCGTTCGTGCTCTACGGACGGATCCTCGACGAGGTCGAGGCGAGCGGCTTCCGGGTTCTGGACCGGCGAGTGACGGTCCCGCGCCGCACCCGCGCGGCGGTGGTGCTCACGCAGTTCGTCGCGGGATCGGTCGGGGCGTCCGTCAGATGGCGGCAGCCTGAGCGCGCCGCATGACCTCGCGCGCCGAGTCGGTGTGCAGCGCGGCGATCGGGCAGTCACCCGGCAGCGTGTCGTCTTCCTGGAAGAGCCACTCGAGGATCTCTTCGTCGCGGAATCCACCGTCGTGGAGCAGGGCGAGAAGGCCGCGAAGCTGGCGGAGCACCTGCCCGTCGTCGCCGAAGAATGCCTTGGGCACCACGGGGACGCGGTTGCGCTTGAAGGCGAGCAACTGCCGGTCGCGCAGCATCTGGTGCACGCGGACAATCGGGACGTCGAGGCGTTTTGCCACGTCGACGAGCTGATAGACCGATATGGAGGGGTCGAGGACGTCGTCGCAATAGGGAATCGAACTCACTGCTCCACGGTATCGTCGCCTACCCGCAGCCATCTACGCGGCTGCCGCTTTTGTGGGCTGGCTACCATCTACAGAGGACGAGATCGGCTTCCGCGCAGGCGACGACGTACTCCGTCTCGCCGGCACCACGGCAGTCGCGTCCGGTGCCGGTTCGATGTTCCACATCAATGCTCCACACCGATGTTCCACACCAGAGACGGGAGTACACCGGGTGACCGCTGGAGGCGACCGAATGGTCGGCGTCGTGCTCGATCGGCGCTATCGGATCGAATCGCGGGTTGCGCGCGGCGGGATGTCCACGGTCTACCGCGCGACAGATCTGCGTCTCGATCGTCCGGTCGCGGTGAAGGTCATGGATCCGCAGTTCGCGGCCGATCCGCAGTTCCTCGCCCGCTTCGAGTTCGAGGCACGCGCCGTCGCACGACTCAACCATCCCGGTCTCGTCGCCGTATACGACCAAGGCCAGGACGGTGACCACGTTTTCCTGGTCATGGAACTGGTCGAAGGCGGCACGCTGCGCGAACTGCTCCGCGAACGCGGACCGATGCCGCCGCACGCCGCCGCTGCCGTCGCCGCGCCCGTCCTCGGAGCGCTGGCTGTCGCCCACCGCGCGGGTCTCGTGCACCGCGACGTCAAACCCGAGAACGTTCTCATCTCCGAGGCCGGAGAGGTCAAGATCGCCGACTTCGGTCTGGTCCGGGCCGTCGCGGCGGCCACCACGACCTCGCGCAGCGTCATCCTCGGCACGGCGGCGTACCTGTCTCCCGAGCAGGTCACCGCCGGGAGCGCGGACGCCCGCAGCGACGTCTACTCCGCCGGCGTCCTCGTGTTCGAGATGCTCACCGGCCGCACGCCCTTCTCGGGCGACACGTCACTGTCCGTGGCATACCAGCGCGTCGAGAAGGACGTGCCCGATCCGGGGTCCTGGATCGACGGGGTGCCCGAGGAATTCGACGAGTTGGTACGCCGCGCCACCGAACGCGAGCCGGGCGAACGGTTCGACGACGCCGAGGCGATGGCCCGCGCCCTCAACGACGCGTGTGAAGCGCTCGACCTTCCCCGTTACCGGGTACCGGCTCCTCGCCGGTCGGCTCTCGCGACGAGCGCGGCGCCCGCTGCCGCAGCTCCTGCCGCTGCGGGAGGTGCGGCGGGAGGTGCGGCGTCCCGGGCGGAACCTGCCACGACGGTGATCTCGTCGCCGGAGTCGACGTCGTCGCACGCTCCCACCGCCGTCCACCCGGCCGTAGCCGAGCAGGGCGCCGCCGCGGATCCCGGCGCGGTGCCGCAGGCCGAGCTGCATCCCACCCGCACGATGCACACCAAGGTCGTCACGCAGCCGCATCCTCGCTCCGACCCGGAGCAGCCCGCGCCGCAGCCCGACTACGCGCACGAGCATCATCGGCACCGGCGCTCGGTGGTGGGGTGGATCGCGGCGATTCTCGTACTCGCCCTGTTCATGGGCATCGCCGGATGGTGGCTCGGCGCCGGGCGGCTCACGGACGTACCGACGGTCAACGGACTGGACCGCGCGGCCGCGGTCTCCGCGATCGAGGCGGTCGGGCTGACGGCCGAGGTACGCGGCGAGTATTCCGACGACATCCCGCCCGAGACGGTGCTGGGCACCGATCCCCCGACGGGCTCCCGTGTCCCGGACGGCAACTCCGTGGCGCTACTGGTCTCGCTGGGGCCGCCCACGGTTCCGAACGTCCCCGGATCAGGTGAGCTGTCGGTCGTCGAGGACGAATTGCGCCGGCGCACGTTCGAGCCCGTGGACGGCGGAAGCGCCTTCAGCACGACTGTCCCCGAGGGCGGGGTCGCAGCGCTCGATCCGGCGCCCGGGACAGTCCTGCCCGTCGGGTCGCAGGTCGAAGTGGTGGTGAGCAAGGGTTCCCCGCCGGTGGACCTGCCCGACCTCGCCGGACGGACCGTCGACGACGCCCGGCGCATCCTCGACGAAGCCGGCCTGACGGTGCAGGACGTGCGGGAGGTGTTCGATCCCGAGGTCGACGGCGGTCGCGTCGCGGGCACCGATCCGGAGGCGGGTACCGAAGTCCGCGCGGGCAGCACTCTGACGTTGCTGGTGTCCAACGCGGTCAAGGTGCCGTCGATGCTCGGACGGTCCGTCGGCTCGGCACGGGACGAACTGCGGGAACTGGGATTCGACGTGTCGGTGCGGCAGGTCGCCGACTCCGACCGCTCCGTGGTGATCGCTCAGAGCCCGGGCGCGAACGGTCGCGCCGAAGAGGGCAGCACGATCACACTGACCGCGCTGCCCTGACCGGTTCCGCTACCGGGGGTAGTGAAATCCCGGGCGGAGTCGTATCCCGGACGGAGCGCTACCCCCGCAGCATCTCGGCGACGAGGAACGCCAGTTCGATCGACTGCTGGGTGTTGAGCCGGGGGTCGCACGCCGTTTCGTACCGACCGTGCAGGTCGAGGTCGGAGATGTCCTGAGCGCCGCCGAGGCACTCGGTGACGTTCTCGCCGGTGAGTTCGATGTGGATGCCGCCGGGGTGGGTGCCGAGCGCACGATGCACCTCGAAGAAGCCCTGGACCTCGTCGACGATGCGGTCGAAGTGGCGGGTCTTGTACCCGGTCGATGCCTCGTGGGTGTTGCCGTGCATCGGATCGCACTGCCAGATCACCTTGTGGCCGGTGGCCTCGACGGCCGCGACGATACCGGGCAGCACGTCCCGGACCTTCCCGTGACCCATACGGGAGATCAGCGTCAGGCGACCGGGCTTGTTGGTGGGGTCGAGGCGCTCGACGTATTCGGCGGCCATCTCCGGTGTCGTCGACGGGCCGATCTTCAGGCCGATCGGGTTCGACAGCAGTTCGGCGAACGCGATGTGCGCTCCGTCGAGCTGACGGGTGCGGTCGCCGATCCACAGGAAGTGCGCCGACAGGTCGTACAGACGCGGTTCGTCACCGGAGGTGTCGAGACGCAACATCGCGCGCTCGTAGTCGAGGACGAGTGCCTCGTGGCTGGCGAAGATGGTCGCGGCCCGCAGGTTGGGGTCGACCACGCCGCAGGCATCCATGAAGCGCAGGCCGCGGTCGATCTCGGAGGCGAGCGCCTCGTACCGCGCACCGGCCGGCGACGACGCCACGAAGGCGCGGTTCCAGTCGTGCACGCGGTGCAGGTCGGCCTCACCGGCGGCGGTGGCGGCGCGCACGAGGTTCATCGCGGCACTGGCGTTGGCGTAGGCGCGTATCAGCCGCGACGGGTCGTGTGCGCGCACACTCTCCTCGGCGACGAGAGAGTTGATCATGTCGCCGCGGTAGGACTTCAGGCCGAGCGCGTCCGTGTCGGACGAGCGGGGCTTGGCGTACTGACCGGCGATCCGCGCGACCTTGACCACGGGCGTCGACGCTCCGTAGGTGAGGACGACGGCCATCTGCAGCAGTGTGCGGATGTTGCCCTTGATATGCGGTTCGGTGTTGTCGGCGAACGTCTCCGCGCAGTCGCCTCCCTGCAGGAGGAAGGCCTCACCGCGGGCGACGGACGCGAGCTGTCGCTGCAGCTCCTCGACCTCGCTCGGCACGGTGATCGGGGGCACGCTCTCGAGCACGGTCCGCATCGCGGCCGCCTGATCTTCCGGCCAGCTCGGCTGTTGCAACGCCGGCTTGGCGAGCGCCGCGTCGAGTTGGTCGCGCAGCTCCGCCGGAAGTGGAGGCAGTTCGGGCAAGCGGTCGATCGGCACGTCCACAGTCCAGTTCACAGAACCAGGATATGACCCGGCGCGCTCTGCCGTGCGATCACCCCGTATCGCGGTGTCACCGGGAGCGGCGCGCGACCTCGATCGCCTCGAACTTCGCGAGGTTGTGGCGGGCGTCGGCGAGCGCGTCGTGGTTGTCGTCCGGGACCCGGGGCAGCGGGGGCCGGCCTGCGTATTCCCAGTGCTGGCGCAGTTCGCGCGTGTACCTCGGGAGTACCTCCGGCAGTTCCGGCATGGTTCCCCACAATTGCACCAGGACGACGTGGTCGTATGCGCCGATCCACGCCCAGAGTTCCGGCTGGACGCCCGGCCTGGGAACGAGGAACTTCAGCAGGTCGTCGCGGATCCGCTCGCGCGAACGCCACGCGGGATGCGACCGAGGAGGCAGCTTCGGGAGAACATTGCGGCGCACCCACTCCCCGGCCCGGTCGGGATCGAACTCCGTTGACACCGCGTAGAACTCGCGTCCGTCTTCGCAGGCGACACCGATCGATACGAGTTCGATGGTTCGACCGTCCTCGATGAACTCGCAGTCGTAGAAGTAGCGCACGTACTCACATTATGCCGGTGGGACCGGCGAGCGTGCCCGCGGGGTCGCGGCGCGATCAGCCCGCTTGGGTGTCGGGCAGGCGATCCGCCGCGGGAGGCTCGACGGCAGCCTTCCCTTCCGCGATGTCCTGGGGCTTCGGCTCCTTGAGGGAGGCCGCATAGATGTCGACGTACTCCTGGCCCGACAACTGCATGAGCGCGTACATGACTTCGTCGGTGACGGTGCGCTCGACGAACCGGTTGCCGCCCATCCCTTCGAAACGCGAGAAGTCGATGGGCTTGCCGATGCGTACGGTGACCTTCGCCGGACGCCACATCTTGGATCCGATGGGGTTCATCTGGTCGGTCCCGATCATCGCAACCGGAATGACGGGGACGCCGGTCTCGAGCGCGAGCCGGGCGAGGCCGGTCTTGCCCTTGTACAGACGCCCGTCGGGCGAGCGGGTGCCCTCCGGGTAGATGCCGAGGAGTTTCTGCTGACCGAGGACGCGGATGCCGGCCGCGAGAGCGTCCTGCGCGGCATCGGCGCTGGTGCGGTCGATGGGCACCTGGCCGGCCGCGGAGAAGAACCAGCGCTGGAAGCGACCCTTGAGGCCCGTGCCGGTGAAGTACTCGCTCTTGGCGAGGAAGGTGATCCGCCGCCGCACCAGGAGGGGAAGGTAGAACGAGTCGAGGACCGCGCGGTGATTACTCGCCAGGATGGCCGGACCGTTGACGGGAATATGCTCGCCGCCTTCGAATTTCGGGCGTCCCATCAGCAAGAGCAGCGGGCCCAGCAGAACGTACTTCAACAGCCAGTACCACATGGCATCCTTCCCCGACATAGATCGGTCCCCGACATAGATCGGTGCGGGCAGCACAACCGGCCCGTCGGTCGACTCTACGACGATGCGCCCACCACACGCACATCGGCAACGTGCCCGGCCCCACGCATACGCCGCCGAGGTGACGAGGATCTCACCCCTCGATCGCCGCGCGGGCGAGGTCCGCCGCCCCGACGAGCCCAGCCGCGTCGCCGAGTTGGGTCACGCGGACCCGCGCGAGAGGCCGATGCCCGGCACCGGTGGTCGCGGCGGCGTAGTGCTCTCGGGCGTCGTCGAGGAACAACGACGCCGAGCCGGACACCCCGCCTCCCACCACGATGATTTCGGGGTCGTAGATGTCGGCCACCATCGCCAGTCCCAGCCCGAGCCACCGGGCGAACTCCGCGATCGCGGCCACCGCGAGTGGGTCGCCGTCCTGCGCGGCGCCGGCGATCCGGCGCCCGGTGAGCGAACCGGGATCGGCGGCGACGTGTGCCGCGAGCTGAGACCTGCCGGGGTCCGCGGCAAGCATCTCGACCGCGGTATCGACGAGTGCTGTTCCGCTGCAGTATCTTTCCCAGCACCCGCGCTTGCCGCACGGGCACGGCCGCCCGTCCGGCACCACCTGGAGATGGCCGAGTTCCGGCGCGACGCCGTAGGCCCCGCGGTACAGCCGGCCGTCGATGAGCAGGGCGGCACCGATTCCGGTTCCGAGTGCGACGACCACCGCGACTCTGCTCCCGGCCGCCGCCCCGAACCGGTACTCGGCCCACGCCGCGGCGTTGGCGTCGTGCTCGAGCACTACGGGCAACCCGAATCTCTCGGTGAGCGTCGCCCCGACCGGGGCACCGACCCACGGGAGATGCGGCGCGAACCGCACGGTGGTGCAGTCGGCCGTGAGGAATCCCGCGACCGCAAGACCGACCGCAGCGACATCGTTACGTTCGGCGAGCTGCCGTACGACGCGGTGCAGGGCGTCCTCGAGTACGGGGGCCGACCCGGGAGTCTGCGCTCGCACCGAATCGACCACTTCGCCGCCACGGTTCACCACCGCAGCGCGGATGCTGGTGCCGCCCACATCGATTCCGATCGTGTGGCGGTCGGATGAATCGCGCTGCCGCGGGTCCGGGTTCATACCTACAGCCTGCGGGGTCAGGGGCGGATGGTGACGGAAATCGGCACGAATCCCCCGCCGTTGTCGCGAGGCTCCGGGGGCGTCGGATCCGTGGGCGCCGACGGGTCGGGCCGCGGTGGGAGATACCGCGCGAGCAGTTCGCGTACCAGCGCGATGAACGCCGCGAGCTGGGACGCGAGGCGTGTGAGCAACTCGTGGTTCTCGCCGTTGACCAGCGCCGCCACCGCACACACCGGGCACCAGGAGCATCCGGTGGTCGCCGGCCGCCCGGATTCGCCTGCGTCGGCGTGCGCTGCCGCCTTCTCCGGAACCGGGTCCGGGACGTCGCCGCGACCGGCAAGTTGTTCGGCCACGCCGTCCATGTAGTCGAGAACCGTGTCGGCCAGGACCCGCAAGTCGGCGAGGAGGGCGTCGTGGTCGTTCTTGCTCACTGCGGCCACACCGCCGGGTCGGGCACGAAGCGCACGAGCAGATCGGTGCCGTCGAACTCCGCGTCGGACACCGTGCATCTGCGCAGCACCGAGGCGAGGTGCACCCGGCGGCGGATGCCGTCGGCACCGACCACCAGGTGGTCGTCGACTCGTCCCAATGTCAGCGACGCCGGGTCCGCCAGCGGCAGATACATCCGCATCGCATACACCGCGTCCACCCCCGTCCCCGATTCGTGCTGTACGCGAACCCGTTCCACGCCGTCGCGAAGGGTGGCCGGATCGCAGAGATCCCGGATATCGGTCGCCAGGTCTCCGAGAGACGCCCACCCTACCGGTTCTTCGTCGCGTTGCTCACACCCGACCACCGGCACCTCGGTGACGATCGAGGTCATCTCGTCGAGCACCGCCAGTTGGTCGGCACGCCGGCGCGCGAGCCACCCGGCTGCCGGACCGTCGCCGTCGAATGCCGGCACGATCCCGTTGGCGACGACGGCCTCGAGTGTCAGGCCGATCAGAGCGGCCCACGAGCGGAGCCGGACCATCTCCGCACGACCCGCACGGTCGGGAGTGGAGACGAGCACGGCGGTGGTCCTGTCCGGGTTCTCGAACAGGTCGCGGGTGGCCGCGATCCCGGAGAGAATCCGGTCGAACAACGCCACGACGACCGTCAGGCGCGGGTCCGGTCCGATCGCCGCCTCGACGCGGCTGTGCTGCGGCCAGATGCGGTCCATGTAATCCGAGATCGTGCGCGGCGCCGCGAGCATGCGCACCGCGTCGGCCGATGCGGGGGCGTCGACGATCACGGTGTGCCAGCGTCCGCTGTCGGCCAAGCGCGCCACTTCCGAGAGGGCGAGCAGTTCCTCCACCCCGGGAAGGCCGGTGAGTTCTTCGGGCGCGGGCAGAGCGAAGCGGTCGCCGTGCTCGTGGCCCGCGGCGATGGACGCCAGCGACGCCAGGCTCGCGAAGCGTTGCTCGAGCAACGCGAGCGAATCGACCTCGATCAGGTCGACTCCGTCGCCTGCCGAGCGCACACCTTCACCGGGGGCGACGTCGAGGACGCCGGACAGCGAATGCGCCTGGTCGATCGAGGCGATGAGCACCGGTGCGCCGGTGCGGGCGATGCCGAGCGCCGTCGCCGCGGCCAGCGTGGTCTTGCCTGCTCCGCCCTTGCCGAAGAACACACGCACGCGCGCGGGGGTGGCCTCGCTCGAGGTGCTCAGCCCTCCACCTGCTTCTTCAGTTCCTTGAGCGCGGTGTCGGTGATGACCTTCTCCGCCTTGCGCTTGAACAGTCCGATCATCGGGATGTTGACGTCCACGGTGAGCTGGTAGTCGACGACCGTTCCGCCGTCCGGGGTGTCGTTGAGAACGTACGAGCCGGACTGCGCCTTCTGGATCTCTCCGGATTCGAGTTCCCAGCTCACGGCGCGGCCGTCTTCGGCCCACTGGTATCGCAGGACGTACGTGTCCTTCACGATTCCGGCGTCGAGCACGAAGCGGACCCGGTCGGCGAGACCGTCCGGCCCGGTGCTCAGTACCTCGACGGTTTTGGCGGCTTCGACCCATGTCGGGTAGGCGGCGAAGTCGGCGATGACAGCCATGACCCGATCGGCCGGCGCATCGATGGTGATCGACCTCTTGGTCTTATCGGCCATGCGATGAATGCTCCCTTTCGTCCGTCCACCCGACACGGCGCGCTCGGCGCCGTCGCCGTTGTCTACCACACACCGTATCCGGCGGCTACGACCTCACAGGCGCGGGGATTCGCCCGCCGGACGACCCGCCTCGAGGCGTGCCTTCACCTCGAACGCCATCTTCTTTCCCGCGACGCGCCGCTCGCGGGTGATGCCGGCGATGTTCAGCGATGCGATGCGCGACGGTGCGACACCCGTCGGTTCACAGTGCAGGAAGTAGTGGACGACGGCTCCGTCGAGAACCGGTTCGATCCACACTTCCATCGTTCCGTTCAGCGGGCCTGCGACGGCCCACCGGATGCCCTTCTCGGCTCGGTCCTCCCGGACCGTGAGCGCGAGCTCGGGCCACCACTCGCGCCATCGCGCGGGCGACGCCAGCGCGGTCGCGATCCGTTCCGGGGGTGCGGCGATGAAGGTTTGGTCCGCCACCTGAATGCTGCTCACGGGGACAGCTTCACATATCCGCCGAGGGTGTCCGTCCGTCGCCCCGCCGATCGGGATCCGTCGCCGAAGGCGCAGGGTCCACCTCGAGGAGCCGGCGCAGCTTTGCGCCCAGTACGTCCCATTGCCACTCTGTCGAGACCCATTCGCGTCCCGCCGCACCCATCGTCGCGGCCCGGTCCCGGTCGGCGAGGATCCCGCTGACGGCTGTCGCGATCGCGGTCACGGACGTGCCGTCGACGACGAACCCGGTCTCCCCGTCCCGCACGGTTTCGGGCGCGCCCCCGGACCGCCCCGCGACCACGGGGCCACCCGTCGCGGACGCTTCGAGATACACGATGCCGAGTCCTTCGACATCGAGTCCCCCACCCCGGGTCCGGCACGGCATGGCGAACACGTCGGCGATGGTGTGATGCGCCGCGAGTTCGGCGGCGGGAACGCCACCGGTGAAGACGACGTGGTCGGTGACACCGGTGCGGTGCGCGAGGTCGCGGAGCCGGTCCTCGTAGGGGCCACCGCCGACGATGACGAGGACCGCGCCGTCGATCCGGCGCCGGATCTCGGGCAGCGCGCGGATCAGCATGTCCTGGCCTTTGCGCGGCACGAGCCGCGACAGGCACAGCACCGTCGGGCGGTCGCCGAGCCGGTACCGGGCGCGCAACTCGGCGCGTGCGACCGGGTCCGGGCAGAAGACGTCGGTGTCCACGCCCGACGGGAGGTGCTCGAGCGCGGCATGCGGGCCGAACGCCGACGCGAATCGGCTGCGCGTGTAGCGGCTCACATAGGTGATGGTGTCGGTGTGGTCGCCGATCCGGCGTAGCGCCTGACGTCCGCCCGGCACCATCGACCAGCCGACCTCGTGACCGTGGGTACTCGCGATCACGCGCTGCGCCCCGGCGCGTCGCATGGCGGGAGCCATCAGCGCCAGCGGTGCGGATGCTCCGAACCACACGCTGTCGCAGCCGTACTCGGACACGAGGCGCGCGGCGCGTCGAGCGACGTCCGGGGTGGGGAGCATCAGCGTCGTGGGATGCCGCACCACCTCGTACGGCTGCTGCGCGTCGAACGTCACGTGACTGTCCCCGCGCCAGCGAGGCGCATAGACAACGAGATCCTCGGCACGCAACTGGCCGGCGAACGCCTGCAGGTACGACTGGATACCGCCGGGTCGGGGCGGAAAGTCATTCGTGACCAGCAGAGTTCGCGACATGGCTACACCGTAGCGATGTCCGGACCGGGTCCGGATGGACGGGTCGGCTCAGCCCACGGTGAGTCGTTCGGAGACCCAGTTGCCCCACCGGCCGACGTAGTCGCCGGTCCCGAGTCCCACGACCTCCCGGAGCGCGTCGTCGACCTCGTCCGGCTCGGCCGGTCCCGTCGAGAGCGCTCGGTACAGCGACGTCAAACTGTCGACGCCGAACTCCTCGGCGGTGAATGCCGCGACCGACCACGCCTTCTCGTAGGCGCTGCGTGCGCCCTGACCGGCGGTGAACTCGGCATCGTCGGGTAGCGCACGGGGCAGGCCGTTGCGGAGGGAATCCTGGACGAGGGTCGGTGCGATCCGGCGAAGGTCGTTCGCGGTGACGCCGCCCCCGGGGTCCGTGCCCGTTCCGCGGTACCCGATGTAGTCGGCATATCCCTCGAGGACCCACAGCGGGGAGCCGTCGACCGTCTCGGTCCGGGTGGCGATGTGCACCATCTCGTGCCGCAGCAGTGCGCGCAGACCCTGACGGGTGAGGCGTTCCCCAGCATCCGGAGCGAAGACGATCCGCTGCCCGGTCGCGGTGTCCGTCCCCGGCCGGACGGCGTCCGAGACGGCGACGGCCGCGATTTCCTCGCCGTCGTGGCGGGTTCCCACCTGGTGTGTGAATTCCTCCCGCGATCCCGTCGCGACGACGAGGGCGCGCCGTGACCATTCCTCTCCCCATACTTCGGAGACGGCGTCGACGGCGGAGTCGAGTTCGGTCGCCGTCGCCTCGATGAGGTCGTGGCGGTCGGTGGGTCCTATCACCAGCGAGCGGCCTCCGGCGGTCGCGACCTCCGCGACGTGGAGGGGTCCGTGGTCCCAGGGGCCGCGCCACGTGACCGCGCCGGGGATCACGGGTGCATCGTCTGCGAGCAGCCATCCGCCGGACCGCTCGACGAACAACGCCGTGACGGGACGGCGGGTCGGTTCCTCGTCTACGCCGTCGACCGCGTAGCGGAGATAGACGATGTGCGCGCGCACCGGGTCCGCGCCGAACGCGGCGGTGAGCGTCGTGGGTACGTCGAGGTCCGGTTCGGGTCCCATCTCGTATCCGAAATCGGCGAGGGGCACCGCCCGGAGCGACTCCGCGCGCAGCGTTTCGGACTCGAGCAGCGCTGTGGCGGCCGGGTCGATCACCGACGCCAGCGCGTCGCGGTCGGCGCGGCGCACCGCATCCGCCCAGCGATCGACCAGCGACTGCAGTTCGGTGCGGGTCGTCTGATCGGTGTCGGCCGAGTCCGCGGGTGCGACGACGAGCAGCACACCGGCAGTGACGACGGCGAGGACGAGCCCGGCCAAGCCGAGACGTTCCCACCGCCGATGACGGTTTGTCGACGCAGGCGCAGGCACGGCGGCCAGTGTAAGGGGCCGCCCGCCCGGTCAGTAGCGGCGTGCGCTGTGGAAAGGGAAGCTTGCCATCGACTGCACCTTCACCGGCACACCGAACGTGGACGCGTGCACGATGTTGCCGTCACCCGCGTAGAGGCCCACGTGGGAGGCGTCGTCGTAGAAGATCACCACGTCGCCGGGCTGAAGGTTGTCGCGCGAGACGGGAATGCCACCCTGTGCCTGGGCCTGGCTCGAGCGCGGCAGGGTCTTGCCCACCTGGTTGTACGCCCACACGACGAGACCCGAGCAGTCGAACTGGTTCGGTCCGGTCGCGCCCCACACGTACGGGTCGCCGATCCGGGTCATGGCAGCGCGGAGCGCTCCCCCACCGGTGCCGGGGACGAGGTGCTGCAGGATCGTGTCGGCGTCGAGACCGGGCGGGAAGGGAGTGCCCGCGAGCACTTCCTTTTCCTGGTCGCTCAGCGCGTCGAAGGCGTCGAGGACGCCGGCGATATCGGCTTCGAGTTCGGCCTTGCGGCGTTGCAGATCGTCCCGGAGTACCTGTGCCTCCTCGGCGGCGACGGCGGCGGCTTCCGCAGATCGCTGTGACGAGGCGGCCACTTCGGCGGCCGCGGCCGTGGCGACCTTGAATCGTTCGACGTCGCGGGCCGTCTGGGCGCCGAGGACGTCGAGCAGCACCATCTGGTCGAGCATCTGCTGCGGGGAATCACTGACCATGAGGGCGAAGAGCCGGTTGGTGCGGGCACCCCGGTAGTTCGCCTGCGTGAGTTTGTCCACGGTGGGCTTGAACCGGGCGACCTCGGCGCGCGCCAGACCCAGCGCGTCGCGGTCCTCGGCGGCGACCGCCTCGGTGGACTGCTGGTCGGCGATCTTCTTCTCGAGGTCCAGCCCGGCGTTGTGAAGGGCTTCGGTGGTCTGTTCGGACCGACGGGACAGGTCCGCCAGGTGTTCGAGCTTTGCTGTGGGGCTGTCGTCCACCGGCTGCGCCCCCGCGGGCGAGGTGGAGACGGCCAGTGCCATCAAGACCGCAACCGCCAGCAACGCACGAATTGCCTGCTTCGTCCTATCGGAAACCACGAAGGCGCATCCTTTCCAAAGGTCTCGATGAGGTTACGGAACGGCATACGTTTGTGTCTACCCGGTGGCGCAACCCGGACTACGACGTGGGGGGGGGGGGGGGGGGGCCCGGCCGTCCCCCCCCCCCCCCCCCACGTAGCTGCATACCGACGGATCAGAAGCGGCGTGCTCCATCGACCGGCATCGAGTCGAGCGGCGCGATCTTCACCGGCTGGCTCGAGGTGGACGCGTGCACGATGTTGCCGCCACCGACGTAGATCCCGGTGTGGCTTCCGCCGTAGAACGACACGACATCGCCCGGCATCAGGTCGGAGATGTTCACGGCCTGACCGGCAGATGCCTGGTCGTAGCTGGTGCGGGGAACGTTCAGTCCGGCCTGCTGGTAGGCCCACTGCACGAGACCGGAGCAGTCGAACGAGTTCGGGCCGGCGGCGCCGTACACGTAGGGGGACCCGATCTTGCTCTGGGCGGCGTCGGCCGCACGCTGGCCGACCGAGGTGTACGGAGCGGTGAATGCCGCAGGCGCGGGGGCGGTTCCGGCCTGCTGGGGGATGAGGTTGGCGACCTCGGGCGGCAGGGTGACGCCGGCGGGGAGGTCGAAGGATCCCACACCGGGGATGGTGACGGTGTCCGCCATGGCGGGGCCGGCCGAGACGGTAACTGCGCCGAGCGCGATGGCTCCGGCGACGAGCGCGCGCCGAAGGGTGCGCTTGTTGTTCTGCGAAACCACGAGGGGGGTGCTCCATTTCTTCCGTTCACCCGCCGACCGAGTTAGCTGACGGGTTCGGGCCGGAAGTCAGCCCTACCCTTCGCCGGCGAGCGGCTGAAGGGATTCACCCCAGGTACTAAGTGGGTCCCCGGCTCGGATGCTCCGCGACTGGAGCCTCCGATTAGGCGGTGACCGAGCGGCTCCGACACGGGAGTGGGCCGGAAAACTCTCCGCTTGGTCTCGAGAAGATTACGAAACGGCAACGGAGAAGTCGAGTGCCTCGCGTGAGCATTGTCCCTTTTGGTTTAATTTTCGTCACTTTTACGCCGGACGCTCCCCTTCGGTAACGAAGCAATAACGACCGGTCTGCTTTACCTCGCGCGCCGCGCGCGCCGCGGCGGGGTCCACCCCGGTTCCCAAGACGTCCGTGCGGACGCTTTCCCAGGTCTCCGGCCCATTCTCCCGGCGGGTGCGCCCCCGCGGCCGCCCCGTGCCGGCGCGGCCCCCGCGGCGGGCCGATCGGTATGTTTCGAGGCAGTCCAACGGCCCTGTGTCCCAAACCGAAAGACCCCTGTGACGCTCGTCTCTTGCGCCCGTCCACACCCCTGCCGACGTCGTTTTCCGAGGTGATGTCACGGCCCGGGCACGGGCCGTGACGGAGGGGCCGGAGGCCGTGTCGGTGCCGATTCCTAGGCTCGCCGCATGACGTCGCCGCCACGGTTCACCGAATCCGGGCGCGGAGTCCAGCTCGGCTTCGACGAATTGGACACCCCGCTCCGAGACACCACCTTCGTCGTCGTCGACTTGGAAACCACCGGGGGCCGGGCAGGCGACGACGCGATCACCGAGATCGGCGCGGTCAAGATCCGGGGCGGAGAGGTCCTCGGCGAGTTCGCGACGCTGGTGGACCCGGGGCGCGCGATCCCACCGCACATCGTGCAGCTCACCGGCATCACCACCGCGATGGTGTACGCCGCACCGAAGATCGACGAGGTGCTGCCGGCGTTTCTCGAGTTCGCCGCGGGTTCGGTACTCGTCGCCCACAACGCCGGATTCGACGTCGGTTTCCTCAAGGCCGCGACTGCCCACTGCGGCGCGGCGTGGCCGCGTTTCCCCGTGGTCTGCACAGTCAAACTGGCGCGTCGCGTCCTCGGCCGCGACGAGGCACCCTCGGTGAAACTCTCGGCACTCGCCCAGCTCTTCCGCGTCTCGACGCAGCCGACACACCGCGCGCTCGACGACGCCCGCGCCACCGTGGACGTCCTGCACGCGCTCATCGAGCGCGTCGGCAATCTCGGCGTCCACAGTCTCACCGAGCTCCGGGACTACATCCCGGCCGTCACCGGCGAACAACGGGCCAAGCGCACGCTCGCCGCGCACCTGCCCCGGCGACCGGGTGTCTACATGTTCCGCGGACCGTCGGACGAAGTGCTCTACGTCGGCACCGCCGTCGATCTCCACCGCCGGGTCCGCTCCTACTTCACCGGGTCGGAGACGCGTCCACGGCTGCGTGAAATGGTCGCGGTGACCACCCGCATCGACCACGTCGAGTGCGCCCACGGCCTCGAAGCGGGTGTGCGCGAACTCCGGTTGCTCGCAGCGCATGCGCCGCCCTACAACCGCCGCTCGAAGTACCCCACCCGCGGGTGGTGGATCGTGCTCACAGACGACCCGTTCCCGCGTTTCGCGGTCAGCCGCACCCCCGCGACCGATGCGATCGGGCCGTTCTCGGCGCGCACAGCGGCGTCCGAGGTCGCGGCCCACCTCGCCGAACTGTGCGGGATCCGCACCTGTACACGCCGGATCGGCCATACCGGCAAGCACGGGGACCGGTGCCTGCCCGAGGCCGTGGGTGCGTGTGCAGCCGCGACCTTCGGAGTTCAGGACGCGGCCGCTTACTCGACGCAGGTCGAACGGGCCCGCGCCGTGATCCGGGGTAGCGACGACGAGGTTCTCCGCGACCTGCACGGCCGGCTCGACCGGCTCGTTCTCGACGAACTGTTCGAGAATGCGGCACGTCTGCGCGACCGTGCGGCCGGCACGCTGCTGGCCCTGCGACGCACCCAGCGACTCGCCGCGCTCGCCGCGGTGGACGAACTCGTCGCGGCGCGTCCACGCGACGAGGGCGGGTGGGAGTTCGCGGTCGTGCGGGCGGGAAGACTCGCCTCCGCCGGGGTCGCGCCTCGGGGGGTGCCGCCGATGCCCGTCGTGGACGCGATCGTCGCGGCTGCGGAGACGGCGCGACCGATTCCGGGGCCGTTCCGGGGCGCCTCGCCCGAAGAACTGGGCCTGGTGGCACGCTGGCTGGACTCCGGGGGCGTCCGTATCGTCCGCGCCAGCCACGGGTGGTGCGAACCGGCTCTCGGCGCCGGTCGCTGGAGCGAGTGGGCCGAGAAGGCACGTGACGCCCGCGCGGTATCTGCGGTGGCGCCCGACGAGCGGACGACCACCTAGTCTGATGGAACCCGAGGAAGGCAAGGAGCCCTCATGATCAACGCCATCGTCCTGATCGACGCCGAAGCGCACCGCATTCCGGAGACCGCGCAAGCGGTGGCCGACCTGGCCGGGGTAGACAAGGTGTACTCGTGCGCCGGGGACGTCGACCTGGTGGCCCTGGTGCGCGTCCGCGACCACGAGCAGATCGCCGAAGTGGTCACGCGCGGCATCAACAAGGTCGAAGGCGTGACGAAGACCGTCACGCACATCGCTTTCCAGTCCTACTCCAGCGCGGACGTGGACGCGGGTTTCTCGATCGGTAGCTGATCCGCCCGGCGGACGAGTGTGGGCCCGGACTCCGACGAGTCC